>NZ_JADCLG010000010.1:266029-372048 GCF_014982425.1 Enterobacter cloacae complex sp. I1M
GGCTGGACATCGGCTGGACAAAAATTTGACTGATATTCGTCATATTTGACCACTTTTAGAACAGTGAAACGGTTGTTCGATTTGGTGGTGATCATGCCCAGGTTCTGGAATTTACGGAGCAGTGATTTAACGCGATCAGCGGTCAAACCCGTTTCCATTGCCAGTGTGTTGCGCCCGGTGATGAACTCTCCGCGTTCACAGATCACATCGCCGACATCCGTGGATACCAGTGTCTGTTCGTGATTTGCACGCAGGAGCAGGTGAACCCATAAATGAGCCGCCTCAGCATCCTTGTAGAACGGCACATCCATAATTTTACGGTGCAGCAAGGCAAACCCCTTACCGTCATTCGTGCGCGGTTTCTGGAGCCTTCTGGCCTCTCTGGCTTCGGCTAAATTAGATACGTTACCCACGGCCACTCTCCTTACGTTTCAGTTCTTCCAGGATGGCGCGCATCTTCTCTGCCACAATCGGGTTAACCGAGCGGATGAAGCGGTCGCGGGTTATGTTTTTATGTACAGCGGTATGGTAATAGCGTGGATTTTTTGCCATTATTCCTCCTGCAATGAGTGCACACGATTTGCATCTGAAGGCCAGTTCTGTTCGCGCAGACTGGCTTTCACCATTTTTGAAACTTCCCATCACATAACCCCCAGCATCGACGTAACCATCGTCATCAACGGCCCTACCTGCTCCGGCATGAGGCGGAACAGCGACGCTATACCCTCGCTTACCTCTTTCAGCTTCTGATGCTCTGGAGCGTCCAGCAGCACGGCCTGTTTAGCTTCGGCGAGTTCTTTCTCGGCTTCAGCCAGACGAGACAATTTGCAATCGGCACCGATCAGGCGAGTGCGATACTCAACAGGCAGCACGGCCATGATTGCTGGCGTCAGCTGGCGAACGTTCTCGCGGTACTGTTCGGAGTCGAAACGGTTATCCAGGAAGCGGAACAGCTTCTGGCGCGCCCGGCTGATGTCTTCCGGAAAGCTGATGGCGGTCCCGCCCTGCTCCCGGTATTCGTTGATGATCAGCGCCGAAACGACGTCCTGATTGTCCAGCGCCGAAGACCATGCCCGGACCGCATCGCGGATCTTTTCGTGGTCTGGCGCCGCCTTATGTTGAGCGCGGTTTATCATCGCTCCCGGGTGTATTCCGGTATTGTGTTGATACGCAAGTGAATGCATTTGCTATTCCTGATGTTCCTGTTTCTTACTGTGAGGAAATTCGCGGTACTCGACCGCCTTAACCTCGCCAGTAGGAAGCTTGTTGATGAAAATCTGACGGCCGACCCTGATCGCTTTGCTAATTGCCGTTTGATGGACACCAATGGCATCAGCTGCTTTTACCTGGCCAACTTCGTCGACATACTCGGCGAGTGAAATTTTCATGTTTAGCGTTGCTCCTTACCGTTAATACAAAAACAATACCACAAGTATTAGATAAATCAATACCGCCGGTATTTTAAAAATATGAGCTTTGGTATTAATATCTGATAATGGAAAAGAAAAAGATCCTCACCCCCGCTCAAGTGGCTGATTCAAAGCGTTTAAAAGCCCTTTACGAAGCGAAGAAAAAAGAACTGGGTATTACTCAGCAATCCATTGCGGACGCGCTGGACATATCCCAGGGTGCCGTTGGCCATTATCTCAATGGAAGGAACGCTTTAAATACAGCGGTAGCATCGGTCTTTGCGAGGCTTCTTGGGATTAGTGTCTCTGATTTCAGCCCGTCACTTGCGAAGGATATCTCTGATATGAGCTCGGTGGCGTCGGAAAATACTTCTTTCGCAGGGCATTATTCACCTGGCTCAAAATATCCGGTGATTAGCAAAGTTCAGGCGGGCGCCTGGTGTGAAGCGGTTGAGCCGTACACCCTAAAGGATATAGACCTTTGGCTTGAATCAGATGCTCACATTCAGGGGGAGGCGTTCTGGCTGCAGGTAGATGGTGACTCGATGACAGCCCCTGCTGGTCTTAGCATCCCTGAAGGTACCTTCGTTCTTTTCGATACGGGCCGCGAGGCGATCAACGGCAGCCTAGTAATAGCAAAGCTATCTGATTCGAACGAGGCAACATTTAAGAAGTTAGTGATCGACGGTGCGCAGAAGTACCTGAAGGGTTTAAATCCACAGTGGCCATTGGTAGCGGTGAATGGTAACTGTCGAATTATCGGTGTTGCTGTAGAGACGAAGATGCGGCTGGTTTAGATGTTTGGAGAGTGTGCGATAACTGCATCATCAGAACGCGAAGATTCCGTCTCTCAAAGCAATTATTTTGTATAAAAATTTAGCCATTTAACATTTACAAAAGGACTGTAGAATGTCTAACGACCAGATTCTATCTAATGCTGATATTACAATAAAGCGTCTCGAAGAGATTTTTGCAAACGCAGGCTTTAAAACTGAGAGTTTTGAAAACAGGATCGTCATCAATCATGAAGGAACCGTTGCATCGGTCTATCTAAGGTCTGACGTTATAAGCATATTTACGTCCTTCCAAGTTAAGCCAGAAGTGAATATTGATGATTTTAAAGACAAGATTTTAGAACTAAACAGCGCCCACTCCCTTAGCAACTCCAGCCTCAATGAGGCAAAAAACAAACTCGTGATCTCAATGACATATCTGACAAGCGTTGGTGTTTACATTCCACATTTTATTTTCACAATAAATGGATATTTTGCTTTTCAAACAATCAACTTTAAAAGAATAGATTGCTCAGAATTCATCGAGTAAGGGTGCGATATGATAAACCCTATTGAAAACGCATTTAATGAAATAGCCTCGCTTCTTGGTAGTGACGAGGAGTCTAATCACATATCGATGACGATCAACACCTCTCCAGAGTGCTATTTAGAGGCAATTGAACGGTCTGAAATTGAGTACGAACGCATAAGGAATGACACTACAGATATTAATAAAATCTGTAACACTCTCTCAAAGACTGAAGACATAGTTGAAAGGGTGAAAAATCATATTTTCTTCGATGATCATGAGATAGTGTATCAGGACAATACTAAACGTTATGGCAGGCTCGACGCAGACCCGGAAATAGTAAATGCTTGGGATAGACTAGCCTGCAACCTACATATCAGTTCTGACGTAGAGTTTTTCGCGCACGAGGAATATGAGTCTCATATAGAAAAAAAAGATGGACTCACCTATAATGAAGCTCACAAGAGAACGATCGAAGCCGGTTTTGTATGGAATCTTAAGGAGGAATGATATGGGCTTTTATGTTCAAATTCAAAAAAAATCCTCTGATGGAAAGACATCTAACTATGTGTTTTTTAATGAAAATGGCAGTGGAGAGTTCAGCGTAAACGAACAAAGCGGTAAGATTGACTACTACTGCAAAATGCCGAATGACGTGAAGAATGTTTATTTTTCTCGTGCAGCCTTTAAAGTCATTAAACACTGGCAAACCAGTGGAAAACTTCCTGATGCAGAGGTGTGGGCATCCTGAATCAACCCGGCCACCGCGCCGGGTTTTTATTGCCCACCCATAAAGCCATCACCCATTCTGCCGATAACTATCCAGCCTGAAGCTGATAACAATAACTATCGCAACACTACCTGCCCGCCCCGTGCGGGCTTTTTTATTGCCCCTTCCTCACCAACTCCGCAGCATCCCTGTTAGCTCCCTTCCCTATCACGTTTCCTGTTTCCTTCCGGTACTGCTTCAGCTTGTCGATGATGTTTTGCTGGGTCATGGGTAAATCAGCCAGTGACAATTCCATCACCGCCCGCCCCATGGCCTGAATTTTCATGCTTATACGCTCTTCATCCAGAACCATGCACATCCCTCCTGCTGTTTTTTTAAGCGTAGCACTGGTATTTACAAAAATAAAATCACATCAAATTCATACTCTTAGTATTAATAAAAGATTTATTAATACTGGCGGTATTGCTATATATTAATACCGCTAGTATTGTTAACCCATCGAAACGAAACATCGACAGCTGAGCGAAGTTAGCCAGCGGCGGATGCCCCGCCTGCTTCTTTAACAATTCAGACTGAGTGACAGGCAAGCCGTAGCGCTCCTGGCAAAAAGAAATGGCACCCGATGGGATCGAGGTAAGCACTGAGTCCGTATGCGTACGGTAGGTGTAGAGGACCACGCTGCGATGAGCTGATAAGTCACTCAATTTGAAACGCTCCGATGATGGGGCGCTGATTCAACTTAGAGGAGTGATTCCAATGAAGCGCTAAAGCGGACAGACCGCACTTTCAAGCCGCAGTAATGATGCGGCCCCGAGTCTCCGTGAGAGAGCCAGACGCAGGTCCGAACTGCGACATACCGCTGGTCAGGGTTAAACGAGGAAAAGGGTATGCCGGTAAAGCAGCGCGAACGCCAGAAGCGCACCGGTTATAAGCGGCGATGAGCGACAAGGTCTCAAGGGCATGAGCGCGGCCACTGCGAGAGTGTGGCGAAGTGCTTTGGGCTGGCAGACGGTTATCAGCTAGTTGGTGAGGTAATGGCTCACCAAGGCGACGACGGCCTTCCCTGCTTCATTGTGGGGAGCCAGCGCCAAAGCATTTCTCCCGCATCAGCGGGTAACGATAGAGGGTTTTATGGCAGACGAAGATTATACGATGGGGGAGTTTTGGCGAGACATGAAGCCAGAACTTAAAGAGCGGCGCAGAATGGCACGCAATTCGGCACATGAAGGGATGAAGGCATTCTTTCAGCGTAATGGGGTTGAGTTCGAAGAGGGAGAAAACACACTCATATTTCGCACGCCGCAAGGGACCGTTGCTTATTACCCGCCAAGCAAGCGGATGCAGCATAAAACCACATGGCGAACATGCAGCCCTACAGCATGCATGAATTACGTCAACAAACTCAGAGCCGCCTAACCAGCGGCTTTTTTCATACCTCACCGTTCTCGATGAGTGCGGTTAGTTATGACAACCGGCGGCCATCCACCGCCCATTGAAACACTGAATAAATGCGTTGAAGTCTTGTATTAACTGTTCCGTTCGCCGCGATAAGGCCAAGAGGAAATCATGGTAAACCAGCAGCAGATCAGAGAGGCCCAACGGCTCGCGTCGTTCGCGGTACTCCATCGCAATGCTCCGGCGTGGGAAGCAGCAAAGCGCCTTTACGCCATCGCCATCGGGAGGACTCTTCACTGATGGAAACTTTATTCGCGCTCGTCCTGACCGTGGCAATGACCAACGGTGATTATCAGGACGTCATTCTCGGCGTTTACGACAGCCAACAGGAATGCAGCCAGGCAGCAACAGAGCAGAAAGTAACAGCAGAATGCTGGCCGGTAGAAAGCATCCTTCGCAACGGCGAGTTCCCGGCGAAATCCATCGCGCAACAGTAACCACCCTATTCAACCGATCGGCCTGGCTTTCTGCGGGCGGCATCTGCACATCCAAATTTCAGGAGTTCAGCCATGAACGCATACCTCACTTACGACCGAATCGAAGATCGGCGCTGGGTTGAGCAGCAGCTCACCGACGAGAAGGAGAAGTGGATCGACAACCGGGCGAAAGAACTGATCGCCATGTTCCCGAAATATGCTCTGCAAATGAGTAGCCTGTTTCTCCCAAAAGAAGCGCAAATGGCACTAGTCGGTGAAAAGGCAGAGGAAGCCTATAACGACTATGTCACACGCATCTGTTACGACCGCGCCGAAGAAGAGTGGGATCGCCTTCATCCAACCTGCCCATTTTAAGGAGGGGCTATGAGCTTAACCCTTGTTGATTTCGTCAAACAACAGGAGCCGCTTTTCATGAAGGCGGCCACAGACGAGCGGATGGTGTGGGCGAAGGAAAGCCAGTTTGCCATCCAACTATTTCAGAACAACGACTACCTCGCGAAAGTCGCTTTCCAGAACCAGACCAGCACGCAGAACGCAATCATCAACGTTGCGGCTATCGGTATTTCGCTAAACCCAGCTCAGAAGCTGGCTTACCTGGTTCCGCGTAAAGGGGCTATTTGCCTAGACATCAGTTACATGGGCCTGATGCACATCGCGCAGCAGTCTGGCGCCATTAAGTGGTGCCAGTCGGCTATTGTTCGAAGAAACGACCAGTTCCGCCGCGAGGGGCTCGATAAGCCGCCAATCCACATCTACAACGACTTCGATACTGAAGAGCAGCGCGGGGACATCGTAGGCGCGTATGTAACGGTAAAAACTAACGATGGTGATTACCTCACCCATACGATGCGCATCGATGCCATCTATTCCATCCGTGACCGGTCTGAAGCATGGAAGAAGTACAAATCTGACAACAGCAAAAAGTGTCCATGGGTCACTGACGAAGAACAGATGATCCTCAAGACGGTCGTGAAGCAGGCAGCAAAATACTGGCCTCGCCGTGAGCGCCTGGACGCCGCCATAGACCACGTCAACACCGAGGGTGAGGAAGGTATCAACTTCTCATCCGAACGCCAGCCTGAACGAGATGTAACCCCAGCAGGGGACGAAATTATCAAGGAGATTAACGACGTCCTTATCGCAATGGATAAGACGTGGGAAGAAAACCTGCTCCCAGTCTGTTCGCAAATTTTCCGTCGTGTTATTCGCGATTCATCCGAGCTTACGCAAGCCGAGGCAGTTAAGGCTCTCGGCTTCCTCAAGAAGAAGGCGGCAGCATGACACCAGAAATTATCCTTGCCCGGACCGGCATTGACGTAACCACTATCCAACAGGGCGATGAGGCGTGGCACCGTCTGCGCCTCGGCGTTATCACAGCCTCTGAAGTGCACAACGTCATATCCAAGCCCAGATCGGGAAAGAAGTGGACAGACATGAAAATGTCCTACTTCCACACGCTGCTCGCCGAGGTATGCACAGGCGTGGCGCCAGAGGTTAACGCCAAGGCGCTGGCCTGGGGCAAGCAGTACGAGGAAGACGCCCGCACCCTCTTCGAGTTCACCACGGATGTGAAAGTCACGGAGTCTCCGATCCTGTTCCGTGACGAGAGCATGCGCACCGCGTGCTCCCCTGACGGACTTTGCAGTAACGGGTTCGGCCTTGAGCTTAAATGCCCTTTCACCTCCCGCGACTTCATGAAATTCCGCCTTGGGGGTTTCGAAGCCATCAAGTCTGCGTACATGGCCCAGGTGCAGTACAGCATGTGGGTGACCGGAAAAGACGCCTGGTTCTTTGCCAACTACGACCCGCGCATGAAGCGCGAAGGTATTCACCACGTCGTAGTTGAGCGGGATCCGCAGTACATGACCGATTTCAACGAAATGGTTCCTGAGTTCATCGAGAAGATGGACGAGGCGCTGGCGGAGATCGGGTTCACGTTTGGCGAGCAATGGAGGTAATAATGGGTGCCAATCACTGGCAACCGTGGGAAAACCTGTTCCTGCATGAAGTTGCCGGACAGATGCCCGTCTCATTGATTGCCGAAAAACTCGAAAGAACTGAGCGCGCCGTTTACACACAGGCCGCTCGCCTCGATGTGAAATTTCCGGGCAATACCCACCTCAGGAAGTGGACCAAAGCAGAGCTGTTTCTGTTTGGCCGGTTCACTCCTGAAGAAATCGCCGCGGCAACCGGTCGCTCTATCCACTCCGTGCGCAGCAAGCGCAACTCACTTGCCCGATCGGCAGGAGGAAAAGTCATGCCTGAATGGACTACCGAAGAGCTGGCGCTGCTGTGGCGACACTCAAACGCTAAAGTCGCTGAGATTACCGGCCGCTGCATTGAAGAGGTAGGAGATAAGCGGCTGCAAACCAATATTGAGCGTAATGGCTGGGATGTAAACGATCCGGAGCGGGAGGATGCATGAGCAAAGTAGGCGATTATTTCTTTGAGTTCCCGGCGTCGCGCGGCATGCAGGGTAGCACGGCGACTTACATGATCACGGCGCCTGCTCGCGCGCTAACGCGCATACTTGCGTCCGACAATCACGGCAGCACGCTCGAGCGCTCTCAACGCGAAATTAACCAGGCGCGCGTGAAGAAGTTTTACCAGTACCTCGTCAATGCCTACCAAAATAAAGAGCCCTTCATCATCCCGCCACTGGTCGGCAACTGCGACGCGGATATTGAGTTTGAAGAGTTCGGCAATACGAATGTGGGCGTGGCACGCTTCCCTATGGATGCGGTGATCAAGCTGTTCGACGGCCAGCACCGCGCCGCCGGGTTAGCTGAGTTCTGCCGGACTTACGGAGAGCCAATCAGCATCCCGCTGATGCTGACCCATAATCTCCCACTGAAGGCACGCCAGCAGTTCTTCTCCGATATCAATAACAACGTCTCGAAACCTTCCGCTGCGATCAACATGGCCTATGACGGGCGTAATGATGTGGCCCAGGGGATGGTGTCGTTCCTGTCTCAGCACGACACCTTCTCAGAGGTTACAGACTTCGAGCACAACGTCGTTCCGGCGAAAAGTAAGTTGTGGGTGAGCTTCAAGGCGCTTAGCGACGCGACGGCCAAATTTTCCAACGCGGGCAGTAAGCCGCTGGAAATGGGCGACATCGAATCCATCTGGGAGGCCTGGTTGGCACTGACGCAGATCGAAGCGATTCGCCATGGCACCAGCCAGGCAGACTACAAGCGCGACTACATTCAGTTCCACGCAGTGATGATTAACGCCTTCGGCTATGCAGTTCAGCGGCTGATGGCTGACCACTCAATCGTCGATATCGTCCAGATGATTGAGGATCTGGCAAGCAATGCGGGCGCCTCTGAGATGGAAGACTTCTTCCTGCTTGCACGGTGGGGTGGCGTCTGCGTTAACGCCGAAAAAGACCGCCCAACGATAATTGCCTCCGTTCCGGCGCAAAAATCAGCTGCTGAGCGGCTCGTCAAAGTTATCCTGGCGCAAAGCCTCGGGGAATAGTTATGACAATGCAGATGCACTCAATGCCCTGGCCTGAATCTCAGGCCATTTTTTTGTCGAAAACTTATCTGTACATGGATATGGATGAGCTGTGCAAAAAGTTACAGCGCACCAAAGCGTCTATCCAAATGAAGGCCAGTAGCATGGGGCTTTACCGCTGCGGGAAATTAACCATCAACGATCTGCGGCTGATTGAAGCCCTGCTTGATGCCGGTCTTGAGCATCCTGTTATCGCCAGAAAGTTCGAACTCTCCAAGCCTCAGCTAATGAGGGTTCTGGAAACAGAATCCTTTCATTGCGATATCTGCGGCACGTTCTCCGCGTCTATGCGTTCCTCTTACTGGAAATTCGACGGAGAGCCGCAAAGGACTTATAGCTGCTGTCCGGCGTGTTGCCGGGCGATGGTTGAAAGCTTTAACGCAGGACACGACGGGCCGTTGCTGGCACGCAGACGGGAGGAGGAATGACCGAAAAATACGCTCTTATCTACGCAGATCCTCCCTGGTCTTACGGCAACACTATAAGCAACGGCGCCGCCGCCGGCCACTACTCCACCATGAAACTCATCGACATCAAGCGCCTTCCGGTGTGGGAGCTTGCCGCCGAAAATGCGGTGCTGGCGATGTGGTACACCGGCACGCATAACCAGGAAGCAATAGAGCTGGCCGAAGCCTGGGGATTTACAGTTCGCACGATGAAGGGCTTTACCTGGGTGAAGCTGAATCAGAACGCGGAATTGCGCATCAACAAGGCGCTGGCCGAGGGTGAAATCACCGACTTTTACGACTTCCTAGATCTGCTTAACGCCGAGACGCGCATGAACGGCGGCAACCACACCCGGGCCAATACCGAAGATCTGCTGATTGCTACCCGCGGCGCCGGGCTGGAACGAAAGCACGCCGGGATTAAGCAGGTGGTCTACAGCCCGCTCGGCGCGCATAGCGAAAAGCCGTGGGAAGTGCGCCACCGGCTGGAGCTGCTTTACGGAGATGTGCCGCGGATTGAGCTTTTTAGCCGCAGCGCGGCTCTAGGCTGGCATCACTGGGGAAATCAGTGCGCCACCTCCGCGGTTGAATTGCTACCCGGCTGCGCCATCGACGTCGTGAAAACGGAGGCCGCATGACACCAGAAACAGACAACGCCATCCGCGCAGCCTGCCGCCGCTGCACCGAGGAAATCCAGCAGGCTATGCGCAAGAAGCCAAAGCCTAACTGGAACGAAACGGTGCCTCCCATCATCAACAAGCATCACAAGAAAATTGAAGCTCTGGGAGTTAGCCTCCTGGAATTCGTCGTATACACAGGGTGGCTTAATCGCCGCTTCGGAGTTGAATCGTGACCAAATACGCGAAACTGGATAGCGAAGTATTAAGCGCTATCGGCGCTCAGCCAACCTCTTTTTCGGAGCTATTTAGCCCTTCCGTCAGGCAGGAGTGCCTCGTCATTGCTGAGGCAGAAGGAAAGCACCCAATGGACGTCTTCCGCATCCTTGACCGCCGACTCCAGTCACTCAGGAAGCTTGGCGTTATTCAGCACGTCAAAGGCAAAGGGTGGATACAGCCATGAAATCGCAAATCACCAGGTCGCTAAAGCGGCCTTTTTTATTGCTGGCGTTCACCTTCAACCGAATTAACCGACAGTTCCGGGAGCATTGACCATGGACATCATCGATACCGCAGCAGAGATAGAAGAGCTTCAGCGTAACGCTGCCCTTTCCGCTCACCGCATCGACCATAATGCCGTATCAGCTGAGCGTTGCGAAGAATGCGACGAACCAATTCCCGAGCCGCGGCGCGCTGCCGTCCCCGGCTGCAAGACCTGCGCGGAGTGCCAATCCGTCATCGAGTTGAAGAATAAGCAGAGGGGACTGTCATGAACAACCGACAAGCGCGTAGGCTGCTTGGTGATCACATCAATAACACATATCGAATCAGCAATAGACGCTGGTTGGTATTGGGTAGCAATTGGCCTTTTGTTTGGGAGCACGCAAAGCCATCACCAAGGCAGAAAAGGAAAGCTAAAGAGGTTGCTGCATACCGCGAGGAATTAAAACGCAGTCAGGAGCTTACCAATGTTTCAGCTAATTCAACGGGGTCAGATTTACGCTGACCAGCACGGTTGGCCCGTCATCATCCACAGCTGCACATCACAGATAGTCCGCTACTGGCGACAGGGCCGGATAAACACCGCTTCAATAGACCGTTTTAACAATGATTTTGAGCACCTCGATCACCGTGAGGCGACGCAGATACGCGCCGAACTGGAGACGAGCGAGCATATCAAATCGCTGCGTGCCCGGCGCGCGGCCTAAGGAGAGATTATGGGGAAGACATCTATTCGTCTTGAGGAGTTTAAGAGAGATGCTAACGGTCTAGAGGACTACAGCAAATATACCGTTATCAGTCACTCCTCAGAGGAACATTCAACAATCGTCGATTGGCCCGTCGAACTCGAGTATCGCCCGATGACGCATCTCAACCAGGTTTCAATGAGTATCCACTCTGACCTGCATGAAACAAAAGAAGAAGCCATGGAGCAATTAGGTCGCTGGCTAATTCGCCTCGGTGAGGCTTTGCAAGAACATAATTTCAAATGACGCAACTGATAGCCAGTTATGAGCTGGCTATTGGGTGCGAAAGCACCGCCTCACATCCCTTGATGTTATTGCCGCCTACGGGCGGCTTCTTTTTGCCTGGAGAAAACCATGAGCGACATTATTCAGTTGGTACCGAATAAATGGGTCACAGAGGAACTTTTAACTGCGACAACCGGCATGTCAAAGCACATGATTCAGCATGCCCGCCGGTCTACCTGGATGGAGGGAAAGCATTATCGCCATGTTGCCCCTGATATGGCACCTAAGCAAAACAGCCCAATCATGTATAACCGCGATGAGATAAACCACTGGATCGAGCACCAAAGCCCAGCGAAACGCCGGAGAATATCTGCTTAAATGTCCTTTGGCACATCAAACGAGGAATGATTATGGCAGCATACCCAACAGGCGTAGAGGTTCATGGCGAATCGTTACGCATATGGTTCATATATCAGGGGAAGCGTGTCAGGGAAAATCTCGGCGTTCCTGACACGCCAAAAAACAGGAAAATGGCAGGCGAACTTCGGGCTTCAGTCTGCTTTGCGATAAAGACAGGCACATTCAATTATGCCTCGCAATTCCCTGATTCATCGAACGCAGAGAAATTCAGCACTGTCAGAAAGCAAATCTCACTACTTGAACTGAAATCGAAATGGCTTGGGCTTAAGGAGATGGAGCTTAGCCTCGGGACGTTGAGGCGTTACGATTGCCACCTCACAACCACTATCGAAACAATTGGTGAGCACAGGTATATCGGCAGCCTGAACACTGAAGATATCCTTAGTGCCAGGAAGGAGCTACTGAACGGCTGGCAGAAGACCAGACATGGCCTAAATCATCCACCCAAAAAGGGAAGAAGCGTTCCTACAGTCAATAGCTATATGGCATGCCTTGGCGGGATGCTGGGCTTTGCTTTCAAAAGTGGATACCTGAAAACCGATCTGATGGCAGGTATTACCCCTCTCGCAAAAGAAAGACCCATTCCAGATCCTCTTACTTCTGATGAGTATCAGAGAGTGGTTGCGGCCTGCCCAACGCTACAGTTTCAGAATATGGTTATCTTTGCGGTAAATACAGGCGTCAGGCATGGCGAACTAAGCGCGTTATCCTGGGAGGATGTGGATACTGTCAACTGGACTGTTACAGTGTCACGGAACTATTCCCTGAAGGGAAACTTCACCCTGCCAAAAACCAACGCCGGGATTCGAACAATACAGCTGACCCAGCCAGCAATTGATGCACTCAAGGCACAAATGCCACTGACCAGAATGATGGCATCCCACAAGGTAAGCGTCAGCCTACGGGAATACAAAAAAAAGAGAACCGATGAATGCACCTTTGTATTCTCGCCGTCCATTACTTCAATGAACGGTAAGAAGACGATGTGCTACGTCCCCGGATCCATTAATTCAGCCTGGCGCACTGCCCTGCGTCGTGCAGGCGTCCGACAAAGACGGTCTTATGAAACCAGGAACACATATGCGTGCTGGGCACTGGTCGCCGGAGCGAACCCAAATTTCGTTGCGCACCAGATGGGCCATTCGTCAGCGCAAATGCTATTCACGGTTTACGGTAAATGGATGACCGAGAATAACCATGACCAGGTGGGCATTTTGAACGCATCATTTACTCAAAATGCCCCACTGATGCCCCATAGAAAAACCGCATAACCTTAACTATCTGATTTAACATATTAATATCACTTCAATCATGATTCATCTGGATGAGCAAGGTCGGCTCTTTTGCCTTTAGCTTCCTGCCGGTAATGTTCTGTATCGCCATTCCTCTGGGTCTGGCGCGCGAAAACAAAGGCGTGGCGGCGTTTGCGGGCTTCGTTGGCTATGCGGTCATGAACCTTGCGGTTAACTTCTGGCTGACCGCCAAAGGGATCCTGCCGACGACCGACGCGGCGGTACTGAAAGCCAATAACATTCAGAGCGTGATTGGTATTCAGTCCATCGATACCGGGATCCTTGGAGCCGTGATCGCGGGAGTGATCATCTGGATGCTGCACGAGCGCTTTCATAACATCCGCCTGCCCGATGCGCTGGCCTTCTTCGGCGGCACCCGCTTTGTGCCAATCATTACGCTGGTTGTGATGGGTCTGTTTGGTCTGATCATCCCTCTGATTTGGCCGGTTTTTGCCATGGGGATCACCGGTATTGGCCGCATTATCAACGGCGCGGGTGATTTCGGCCCGATGATTTTCGGTACGGGTGAACGTCTGCTGCTGCCATTTGGTTTACAGCACATCCTGGTTGCCCTGATTCGTTTTACTGAAGCAGGCGGCACTATGGACGTTTGCGGTCATTCCGTTAGCGGCGCGCTGACCATCTTCCAGGCCCAGCTGAGCTGCCCGACCACGCACGGCTTCTCTGAAAGTGCGACGCGTTTCCTCTCTCAGGGGAAAATGCCTGCCTTCCTCGGCGGCCTGCCGGGCGCTGCGCTGGCGATGTACCACTGCGCCCGCCCGGAAAATCGTCATAAAATTAAAGGCCTGCTGATCTCCGGCGTTATTGCCTGCGTGGTGGGCGGTACGACAGAACCTATTGAGTTCCTGTTCCTGTTCGTGGCACCGGTGCTGTACCTCATCCACGCCGTACTGACAGGGCTGGGCTTTACCGTGATGGCTGTGCTCGGTGTGACCATCGGTAACACCGACGGTAACGTGATTGACTTCGTGGTATTCGGTATCCTGCATGGCCTGTCCACCAAGTGGTACCTGGTGCCGGTTGTGGCCGCCATCTGGTTCGCGGTTTACTACGGGATCTTCCGCTTCGCCATCACCCGCTTTAACCTGAAAACGCCTGGCCGCGATACCGATACGGCCACCAGCGTTGAACAGGCAGTGGCCGGTACCGTTGGGAAATCCGGATATAACACGCCGGCTATTCTGGCGGCGCTGGGCGGTGCGGATAACATTACCTCTCTGGATAACTGCATCACCCGCCTGCGTTTGTCGGTGGCGGACATGTCCAAAGTGGATACCAACGCACTTAAAGCTAACCGGGCTATCGGCGTGGTACAGTTAAATCAACACAATTTGCAGGTCGTCATTGGCCCGCAGGTACAGTCAGTGAAGGATGAGCTGGCAACCCTGATGCGAACCGTCGAAGCCTGATGCCTCGCCCCCCTCGTCATGAGGGGGTTTTACTTTACGGAGCACCGTCATGTTTGATTTTTCTACCGTCGTGGATCGACACGGCACCTGGTGTACCCAGTGGGATTATGTCGCTGACCGTTTTGGGGCTGCCGACCTGCTGCCCTTTACCATCTCTGATATGGATTTCGCCACCGCTCCCTGTATTACCGATGCGCTGCACCAGCGCATCAACCACGGCGTGTTTGGCTACAGCCGCTGGAAAAATGACGAATTTCTGGCTGCCGTGGCGCACTGGTTCCGGCAACGCTTTAACAGTCAGATTGATACCGAAACCGTAGTGTATGGGCCGTCGGTCATTTATATGGTCTCGGAGCTGATCCGCATATGGTCCGCGCCTGGCGACGGCGTGGTGGTTCATACTCCGGCTTACGATGCCTTTTATAAAGCCATTGAAGGCAACCGGCGTACCGTTGTTTCCGTGCCGATGCAGAAAACGGCGCGTGGCTGGGACGGCAATATGGCCGCGCTGGAAGCGGCGCTGGCAAAACCGGAAAACACGGTTCTGCTGCTGTGTAGCCCGCAAAATCCGACCGGCAAAGTCTGGACGCGGGAAGAGCTGGCCACAATTGCAACGCTTTGCAGCCGTCATGATGTGGCGGTAATCAGCGACGAAATTCATATGGACATGGTATGGGGCACGCATCGCCATACCCCGTGGAATGAGGTTGCGGACGGTAAATGGGCGCTGCTGACCTCCGGTTCTAAAAGCTTCAATATTCCGGCACTGACGGGCGCCTGGGGGCTTATCGCCGATGACGACAGCCGTAACGCCTATCTGAATGCATTAAAAGGTCGGGACGGACTCTCTTCCCCTTCCGTGCTGGCGCTGACCGCGCACATTGCTGCTTACCGGCAGGGCGAACCCTGGCTGGACGCGCTGCGGGCCTATCTCGAAGAAAACCTGCGCTACATTGCTGACGAACTGAATGCTGCATTTCCGACACTCAACTGGCAACCGCCAGAGGCCACCTATCTGGCCTGGATTGATCTCAGCCCACTCGGTATTGATGACAATACGCTGCAAAACGTGCTGATTGAACAGCAAAAAGTGGCCATCATGCCGGGATATACTTATGGGGATGAAGGAAAAGGCTATGTGCGACTGAACGCTGGCTGTCCGCGTAGTAAGCTTGAACAGGGCGTTCAGCGCCTTATCGCTGGCATCAACACTCTGCTGTAAATTATTTGCGCAACGGAATATTCCCTTGCGCAAATAGCTTTTTCCCCCGTTTTGTTTTTATAATATGGCGCACTTTAACCAGCAAAGAGTGCGACCATGATTGATACACGCCTGCCTTTAACTGATATTCACCGCCACCTCGACGGGAACATTCGTGCCCAAACTATTCTCGATCTTGGTCGCCAGTTCAATTTAACGCTTCCTGCCGAAACGCTTGAAACCCTGATCCCCCATGTCCAGGTGACGTCGAACGAGCCGGATCTGGTAAGTTTTCTGAGCAAGCTTGACTGGGGCGTGAAGATGCTGGCCTCGCTCGATGCCTGTCGCCGTGTCGCCTTTGAAAACATCGAAGATGCCGCTCGCAACGGCCTGCACTATGTCGAACTGCGTTTCTCTCCGGGTTATATGGCGATGACCCACAGTCTCCCCGTAGCGGGCGTGGTTGAAGCGGTCATTGAGGGCGTGCGTGAAGGTTGCAAAACCTTTGACGTTCAGGCGCGTTTGATCGGCATTATGAGCCGTACCTTCGGTGAAGCGGCCTGTCTTCAGGAGCTGGAAGCGTTACTGGCGCATCGCGACCAGATCACCGCCATCGACCTGGCCGGTGATGAGTTGGGCTTCCCGGGCAGCCTGTTCCTGTCTCATTTCAACCGCGCACGTGATGCAGGATGGCATATTACCGTTCATGCTGGCGAAGCCGCGGGGCCGGAAAGCATCTGGCAGGCCATTCGTGAACTGGGTGCGGAACGTATTGGTCACGGTGTGAAAGCCATTGAAGATCGCGCGCTGATGGATTTCCTCGCCGAACAACGTATTGGAATCGAATCCTGCCTGACCTCCAATATTCAGACCAGTACAGTGGCGTCGCTGGCGCAACACCCACTGAAAACCTTCCTTGAACACGGGGTGCTGGCTTCACTGAACACGGACGATCCGGCGGTTCAGGGCGTGGATATTATTCACGAATACAACATCGCCGCGCCGCAGGCCGGGCTGAGCCGCGAGCAGATCCGTCAGGCGCAAATCAACGGGCTGGAGATCGCCTTCCTGACGCCTGAAGAGAAACAGGCGCTGCGCGATAAAGTTGCTCAGTAGTCCTCTTTACTGCCGGGTGGCGCTGCGCTTACCCGGCCTACGAAAGCGTTTGGCACTTATGCCAGACAGAGCGTTGCGCGATGTTTGGCAGATTCGATCCCCAGCTCGATGAGCTCCATAATCTGGATTGCCTGGCTCGCCGGAACCGGATTTTCACCTGAACCGTTCAGCGCGTCACGAATTGCGGCGTAATACGCCGGATAGTTCCCAGGCTGGGTCAACACCGTCTCTTCAACCAGTACCTCACCCTCCGCACGCGTCACCACCCCGTCCCGCATGTCGTAGCCCCAGTCCTCCTGCGGTAAGCGTTCGCCATTTTTGAGGCGCTCTTCCTGCGGATCCAGGCCGAACTTCACATAGCTGCCGCGCGCCCCGTGAAGGATATAACGGGCCGATTCCGCCGCCGCAAGCATTGTCCCGTGCAGCACAATGCGCCGCTGCGGATAACTCAAAACGGCGTGGAAATAGTCGGTGGTCTGCGCCCCCGGCCTGAGCTGAGCTAAATCGACCGTCATGCTTACGGGCAGACCAAACAGATGAACGGCCTGATCGAGAAGATGCGGCGCTAAGTCATACCAGATGCCGCTGCCCGGTCCCGCCTGCTCGCGCCAGCGATCTCGCACCTGCGGACGATAACGATCGAAGTGAGACTCAAAAAAAGCAATTTCGCCGAGCGTGCCTTCGTTTATCAGCGCTTTGATCGTCAGGAAATCACTATCCCAGCGCCGGTTGTGAAAGACCGACAATAACCGACCCAGGCTTCGCGCCAGCGCATCCAGCTCGCGCGCCTGTGACAACGTCACGGTAAAAGGCTTATCGACAACGACATGTTTGCCAGCCTCCAGCGCCGCTTTCGCCAGGGGGAAATGGGTGTCGTTAGGGGTGGGAATGACAATAAGGTCAATATTAGGATCGTTAAACAGATGCTTAGGCTCCGTTACCACCGGCACGGCTGGCCAGTCGGCATGGACTTTGGTTTCATCGCTGCTTGTGATAGCCGCCAGTTCCATTCCCGGCGTGCCGGCAACCAGCGGCGCATGAAAGGTTTTGCTTGCGTACCCGTAGCCAATAAGACCGACGCGGATGTTTTCACTCATCGTATGCCCCCTCGCTGTGCGCTTATTTATCACTGGCCTTGTGCTTAACGCACAGATTAATAATGTGCCCTGTGAGTTAAAATAGCATCTCGCGACAGCTTTTTTTGTTACCTCGCATTAAAGTGTGTATATGGGGCCCGGGAATCGTTCCCAAAGCGCTTGCTCTGTCGAAAAGGCCGCTGTAACATTTGCAATCTGTATTTATGGATAAATTACAAACACAAAATATGTCATCAATAATTAATCGAATCATTGAATTAGCGGGATGGATTGTCCTTGGCGTTTCAGTCGTGTTGCTCGGCATTGCCAGCCATATCGATAACTACCAGCCGCCGGAGCCTGTTACTGTTGCTCAACCAAAGTAAGCCGCATCGTCATAAAGCGTGACACATTACGTCATGGAACGTATTGCCAGCCGTAATGAACGGGGTTACCCTTCTCTTCCAGGCATCTGCTGATGCCTGAATCTTCGCAAAGAAAACTCCTAATTTCGTCGCGTTACCCGAGTGGACAGTTTACGTCTTTATTAATCCGTTTATTATTCGAACGCATTACCTTTATGGGTATTACCCTTTTATATGGAAACTTATTAATATGACAGTTCAGGACTATTTATTAAAATTTCGCAAGATCAATTCCCTCGAAAGCCTGGAAAAACTGTTTGACCATCTGAACTACACGCTGTCGGATAATCAGGACATCATCAATATGTACCGCGCGGCTGACCATCGTCGCGCCGAACTCGTCTCTGGCGGTCGTCTGTTCAACGTGGGGGAAGTACCTAAATCTGTCTGGCGTTACGTTGTATAAGAAAGTAGCCTTCGGCGTGAAATGTTATATACTCTCCGCCCTGCAAATTTCTGTATAACATTTCGCGCAGACTATGGGAGAGCGTATGACCGCATTGCCTGGAGAGAGAATTGGGGGCTGGTTAATCGCCCCGCTGGCATGGCTGCTGGTGGCTTTATTAAGCGCTTCGCTGGCGCTGTTGCTTTACACCACTGCACTGGTTACTCCTCATGCTATCCAGACACTGATGTCTCAGAGTGCGCTCAATATTGCGACGTGGTTTGTGTCGTTCGTTTTCGCAATCGCGATGTGGTACTACACGCTTTGGCTGACCATCGCCTTCTTCAAACGCCGCAAAAGCGTGCCGAAACATTACATTATCTGGCTGCTGGTCTCCGTGCTGCTTGCCGTCAAAGCGTTCGCTTTTTCGCCAGTTTCTGACGCACTGGCGGTTCGCCAGCTACTCTTTCCGTTGCTTGCAACGGCGCTTCTGGTGCCCTATTTCAAGCGGTCGACGCGCGTTAAGAAGACCTTCGTTAACCCGTAATAACCTTACAGTTAACCTGTTGTGGCCTGTTGTCGTTTATCCGATAATAGGCGGCTCTTTTATTTCAGGCTAAATAATGACCGATTACTTACTGCTCTTTGTCGGAACTGTGCTGGTTAATAACTTCGTACTGGTGAAGTTCCTTGGCCTGTGCCCGTTTATGGGGGTCTCCAAAAAGCTGGAGACGGCAATGGGCATGGGGCTGGCCACCACCTTCGTGATGACGATGGCCTCCATTTGCGCATGGCTGATTGATACCTGGATCCTGATCCCGCTGGACATGCTCTACCTGCGCACCTTGTCCTTTATTCTGGTCATTGCGGTGGTGGTGCAATTTACCGAAATGGTAGTGCGTAAAACCAGCCCTGCCCTGTATCGCCTGTTGGGTATTTTTCTGCCCCTCATCACCACCAACTGTGCTGTGCTGGGCGTGGCGCTGCTCAACATCAACCTTGGGCATAATTTCATGCAGTCGGCGCTGTACGGTTTTTCCGCGGCGGTCGGTTTCTCTTTTGTTATGGTCCTGTTCGCGTCGATTCGCGAGCGTCTGGCAGCGGCGGATATTCCCGCGCCGTTTCGCGGAAACGCCATCGCTCTGGTGACCGCAGGTTTAATGTCTCTGGCCTTTATGGGCTTTAGTGGTCTGGTGAAGTTGTAATGAGTGCTATCTGGATTGCCATCGCGTCCATCAGCGTACTGGGACTCGTCTTTGGCATCATTCTGGGTTATGCCTCCCGCCGGTTTGCGGTGGAGGACGATCCGGTGGTTGAAAAAATTGATGAGCTTTTGCCGCAGAGCCAGTGTGGGCAGTGCGGCTACCCTGGCTGCCGTCCTTACGCTGAGGCGGTGGGCGTGCAGGGAGAAAAGATCAACCGCTGCGCGCCGGGTGGCGAAGCGGTCATGCTTAAAATAGCTGCCCTGCTGAACGTCGATCCGCAGCCTGTCGACGGCGATGAACAGGCGCAGGAGCCCGTTCGTGCCCTTGCTGTTATCGACGAAGCCAACTGCATCGGCTGCACCAAATGTATTCAGGCGTGCCCTGTCGACGCCATTGTAGGCGCAACCCGCGCCATGCACACCGTTGTGGCGGACCTGTGCACCGGCTGTAACCTCTGCGTGGCCCCCTGCCCGACGCAGTGTATAGAACTCCGCCCGGTTGAAACGACGACCGAAAGCTGGAAATGGGATCTTCAGACCATTCCGGTTCGCAATATTCCTGTGGAACAACATGCTTAAGTTATTTTCTGCTTTCAGAAAAGAGAAGATCTGGGACTTCGACGGCGGTATCCATCCCCCGGAAATGAAAACCCAGTCAAACGGCACGCCGCTGCGTCAAATTCCGCTGGCGACCCGCTACGTGATGCCATTGAAACAGCACATCGGCGCGGAAGGCGAGCTGTGCGTGAAAGAAGGCGATACCGTCCTTCGCGGCCAGCCGCTGACCTTTGGTCGTGGACGTATGTTGCCGATACATGCCCCGACTTCGGGCAAGGTGGTGGCTGTTGCCCCCCATACCGTTGCCCATCCCTCGGCGTTGTCTGAGCTGAGCGTCATCATTGAAGCCGACGGGGAAGATCTCTGGATCGATCGTGACGGCTGGAGCGACTACCGTTCCCGCAGCCGTGAAGCGCTGATTGAACGCATTCATCAGTTTGGCATAGCAGGTCTTGGAGGCGCTGGCTTCCCGACCGGCGCCAAGCTTCACGGCGGCGGCGATAAAATCGAAACGCTGATTATTAACGCCGCCGAGTGCGAACCGTACATCACCGCCGATGATCGTCTGATGCAGGACTGTGCCGCGCAGGTGGTGGAAGGTATTCGCATTCTTGCGCATATCCTGCAACCCCGCGAAGTGCTGATCGGTATTGAGGACAATAAACCGCAGGCCATTTCGATGCTGCGTGCGGTACTGGCGGACAGCCATGATATCGCCCTGCGCGTGATTCCAACCAAATACCCGTCCGGCGGGGCGAAGCAGCTGACGCAGATCCTGACCGGAAAACAGGTCCCCCACGGGGGCCGTTCGTCCGATATCGGCGTGCTGATGCAAAACGTGGGTACTGCCTACGCGGTGAAACGTGCGGTGATTGACGGAGAGCCATTGACCGAACGCGTCGTCACGCTGACCGGCGAGTCCGTCTCCCGTCCCGGCAACGTCTGGGCGCGTCTGGGTACGCCGGTGCATCATCTGCTGGAACAGGCTGGCTTCTGCCCGGGGAGCGAGCAGATGGTCATTATGGGCGGCCCGCTGATGGGCTTTACCCTGCCGTGGCTGGATGTGCCAGTGGTGAAGATTACCAACTGCCTGCTCGCCCCTTCCCCAACGGAGATGGGCGAAACGCAGGAAGAGAAAGGTTGTATACGCTGTAGCGCCTGCGCGGATGCGTGTCCGGCAGACTTGCTGCCGCAGCAGTTGTACTGGTACAGCAAAGGCCAGCTGCACGATAAAGCCCAGGCGCATAACCTGGCTGACTGTATTGAATGCGGTGCCTGTGCCTGGGTCTGCCCAAGCAATATTCCGCTGGTGCAGTACTTTCGTCAGGAGAAAGCCGAAATCTACGCTATCTCCATGGAAGAAAAACGTGCCGCTGAAGCGAAGGCCCGCTTTGAAGCGCGCCAGGCGCGACTGGAGCGCGAGAAACAAGCCCGTCAGGAACGCCATAAGCAGGCTGCCGTGCAGCCTGCGGCGAAAGATCAGGATGCGATTAACGCTGCCCTCGCCCGTGTGCGGGAGAAGAACGCGACTGCCGCTCAGCCGGTAGCGATCGTGGCTGGCCAAAAGCCGGACAATAGCGAAGCGATTGCCGCCCGCGAAGCGCGTAAAGCCGAAGCGCGCGCACGTCAGGCGGAGAAGGCGCAAAACGCCAAACCGGAAGCCGACACAGACCCGCGTAAAGCGGCGGTGGAAGCGGCTATCGCCAGGGCAAAAGCCCGTAAAGCCGGTCAGCAGACAGTGGTGGTTGAACAGGAAGCGACCGATCCGCGCAAGGCGGCCGTTGAAGCCGCTATCGCCCGCGCCAAAGCACGTAAAGCGGCACAGCTTCAGCCTGCCGAAGAGAGTGAAGCGCCTGTCGACCCACGTAAAGCCGCCGTTGAAGCGGCCATCGCCCGTGCCAAAGCACGAAAAGCGGCACAGCAGGACGAACGGCCTGCGGCCGCCAACGACGATCCACGCAAAGCCGCAGTCGCCGCCGCGATTGCGCGTGTTCAGGCAAAGAAAGCCGCGCAGCAAGCCGTTAACGAGGATTAAATGGTTTTCAGAATTGCAAGTTCCCCTTATACCCATAACCAGCGCCAGACATCGCGTATTATGATGCTGGTGTGCCTGGCCGCGTTGCCAGGTATTGCCGTACAGTGTTGGTTTTTCGGCTGGGGTACGCTTTTCCAGTTAGTTCTGGGTTGCGCCAGTGCCGTCGCAGCGGAAGCAGCGATCCTGAAGCTGCGCAAAATGGAGGTGACTCGCATCCTGAGCGATAACTCCGCCCTGTTGACCGGCCTGTTGCTTGCCATCAGCATTCCCCCGTTCGCCCCGTGGTGGATGGTAGTATTGGGAACGGTATTTGCGGTGATCATCGCCAAGCAGCTGTACGGTGGGCTGGGCCATAACCCGTTTAACCCGGCAATGATTGGTTACGTGGTGCTACTGATCTCCTTCCCGGTACAGATGACCAGCTGGCTGCCGCCGCATGAGATCGCCGCCACGGTGCCCGGCTTTATGGATGCCCTGAACGTTATCTTTACTGGCCACACCGCGATGGGCGCGGATATGAACGCGCTTCGCATGGGCGTGGATGGCATCAGCCAGGCCACCCCGCTCGATACCTTCAAAACCTCCCTGCGTGCCGGCCACAGCGTCGAGCAGGTGATGAAATCGTCTATTTACAGCGGCGTACTGGCGGGTGCGGGCTGGCAGTGGGTCAATCTGGCCTACCTGTTGGGCGGTGCCTTCCTGCTGCAACAAAAAGCGATCCGCTGGCATATTCCGGTGAGCTTCCTGGTGACGCTGGCCGTCTGTTCAACGCTCGGCTGGGTCATCTCACCTGAGTCACTGGCCAGCCCACAGCTCCATCTGCTCTCCGGCGCGACCATGCTCGGGGCATTCTTTATTCTCACCGATCCGGTCACCGCCTCTACCACCAACCGAGGTCGTCTGATTTTCGGCGCGCTGGCGGGCTTGCTGGTCTGGCTTATTCGCAGCTTTGGTGGCTATCCGGACGGCGTGGCATTTGCCGTACTGCTGGCTAACATCACCGTTCCGCTCATCGACTACTACACGCGTCCACGCGTGTACGGTCATCGCTAAGGGTTACGCCATGCTAAAGACTATGCAAAAACACGGCGTCACGCTGGCGATCTTCGCCGCCGCCCTCACCGGGCTGACCGCGCTGGTAAATGAACTGACGAAAAGCACCATTGAAGAGCAGGCAATGAAGCAGCAAAAGGCGTTGTTCGATCAGGTGATCCCATCAGACTTCTATGATAATGACCTGCAAAAAAGCTGCTTTGTCGTGCAGGCCCCGCAGCTCGGTAAAGGAACACACCGCGTTTATATTGCCCGTAAGGGCGAGAACCCGGTGGGTGCCATCATGGAAGCCACCGCGCCGGACGGTTACTCTGGCGCAATTCAGCTGCTGGTAGGCAGCGATTTTTCCGGCACCGTGCTGGGTACGCGCGTGACGGAACATCACGAAACGCCGGGCCTTGGCGACAAAATTGAAACACGCCTGAGCGACTGGATTTTACACTTTGCCGGTAAGATGATTCATGGCGAGGACGATCCTGCTTTCGCGGTGAAAAAAGATGGCGGTGAGTTTGACCAGTTCACGGGCGCCACGATTACGCCCCGCGCGGTCGTCAACGCCGTCAAACGCGCCGGTCTGTATGCCGAAACGCTGCCCGCGCAGATCAATCATCTTTCCGCCTGTGAGGAGTGACCATGAGCCAGGTTAAAGAGGTTATCGTCCAGGGACTCTGGAAAAACAACTCGGCACTGGTACAGCTGTTGGGATTGTGCCCGCTGCTGGCGGTGACGTCTACCGCCACCAACGCGCTCGGGCTGGGGCTGGCGACCACGCTGGTGCTGACCCTGACCAACTTCTCCATTTCTGTTTTGCGCCGCTGGACGCCATCGGAAATCCGTATTCCGATTTATGTCATGATCATTGCATCGGTGGTCAGCGTCGTGCAAATGCTAATTAACGCCTACGCATTTGGCCTGTACCAGTCGCTCGGGATCTTCATTCCGCTTATCGTGACTAACTGTATTGTCGTGGGACGCGCTGAAGCCTTCGCGGTGAAAAACAACCCGGCAATTTCCGCGCTGGATGGGTTTTCCATCGGCATGGGCGCGACTGCCGCCATGTTCGTCCTCGGCTCTCTGCGTGAAATTCTGGGCAACGGTACGCTCTTCGACGGTGCGGACGCGCTGCTTGGCGGCTGGGCGAAATCGCTGCGTATCGAGGTGTTCCATACGGACACCCCATTCCTGCTGGCCATGCTACCGCCAGGCGCCTTCATTGGCCTTGGGATGATGCTGGCGTTAAAATACCTGATTGACGAAAAACGTAAACGCCGCGCCGCTGAACGCAGCGTACAGGAAGGGATCCCCGAGAAAGCAGTATGAATAAAGAGAAACGCATTGCGATCCTGACGCGCCTGCGCGATGAGAATCCTCATCCAACGACAGAGCTGAATTTTAACTCGCCGTTTGAACTGTTGATCGCGGTGCTGCTCTCTGCGCAGGCCACTGACGTGAGCGTCAACAAAGCCACGGCCCTGCTCTACCCTGTCGCCAATACGCCGCAGACCATGCTGGAGCTGGGCGTTGAAGGTGTAAAATCCTATATTAAGACCATCGGCCTGTTTAACAGTAAGGCCGAAAACGTCATTAAGACCTGCCGGATCCTGCTTGAGCAGCACGGCGGTGAAGTTCCGGAAGATCGCGCAGCGCTGGAAGCGTTGCCAGGCGTCGGGCGTAAAACGGCAAATGTCGTGCTCAACACGGCGTTTGGCTGGCCGACGATCGCCGTGGACACTCACATCTTCCGCGTTTCTAATCGCACCCGGTTCGCGCCGGGTAAAAACGTGGAAGAGGTGGAAGAAAAGCTATTAAAAGTGGTCCCTGCGGAATTTAAGGTGGATTGCCATCACTGGCTAATCCTTCACGGGCGCTATACCTGTATTGCACGTAAGCCACGCTGCGGCTCCTGCATTATCGAAGATCTCTGTGAATACAAAGAAAAAGTCTATCCCTGAAGGTACGTCCACTTGTTACTGTTCAAGCCCTTAGATTAAACAAGGGCTCTGATATCTTCTCCCTTGGCCGTAATTTTCCCTCTCATTGTCCATAAAGTGTTGTCGATTCTGCGGATATTTAACACTCAAACAGGTTAATAGTTTTTTCATCACCAAAAATTTCTATACATCTGTGATCGCGATCACTCTGATAACTTGATGTTGGATTTTTGTTGTTAAAACCCTCTCCACGCCTTTGCCAGACAAGATTTCATCCATTACTCACCGCATATAAGACCAGTCATTTTTCAGAATATGGGCTATATCACTGCCTTTCACCCAAAATAGCAGAACATATCGCCATACAGCCATTCATCAGGGTCATTTACAGTGAAAAAAACCACCAATTCTCAACGGATGAAATTTAACGCTGCATAACATTTGCGTGAACCGATGATTATACCGCCACAGTTAAATGTAACAGATTATTACAAACGTATTGCCAGATGGGGCTGGATAGTGAACATTACCCGCCGTTTCCCCTCCCAATATAACTATAAAGCGGATGGACTGCGGTCATCACGCTATGAACACCCCCGTTAATATGGGATGTAAAAAAAGAGGTATATGTGTCTACTGCAAACAATAAACCAACAGATGAGAGCGTAAGTCTTAACGCTTTCAAACAGCCTAAAGCGTTCTATCTCATTTTCTCTATCGAATTGTGGGAGCGTTTTGGCTACTACGGCCTGCAAGGGATTATGGCCGTTTACCTGGTTAAGCAACTGGGTATGTCCGAAGCCGATTCCATCACGCTGTTCTCGTCCTTCAGCGCTCTGGTCTATGGCCTGGTCGCCATCGGCGGCTGGTTAGGCGATAAAGTTCTCGGTACGAAACGTGTCATTATGCTGGGCGCCGTGGTTCTGGCGATTGGCTATGGTCTGGTTGCATGGTCCGGGCACGATGCGGGCGTGGTATACATGGGCATGGCTACCATCGCGGTAGGTAACGGCCTCTTTAAGGCTAACCCTTCCTCCCTGCTTTCTACCTGCTACAACAAAGATGATCCGCGTCTGGACGGTGCATTTACCATGTACTACATGTCCATCAACATCGGTTCATTCTTCTCTATGCTGGCAACTCCATGGCTGGCCGCGAAATTCGGCTGGAGCGTAGCGTTTGCGCTGAGCTTCGTGGGTATGTTGATCACCGTTGTGAACTTCCTGTTCTGCCGCAGCTGGGTTAAAGATTATGGTTCTAAACCAGACTTCGAACCCGTGCATATGGGCAAACTGCTGGCAACCATCGTCGGCATTGTGATCCTGGCCGCTGTCGCTACCTGGCTGCTGCACAACCAGGGTATTGCTCGTGCCGTACTGGCCGTGGTTGCGCTGGGTATCGTGATTATCTTCGCTAAAGAAGCCTTCGCGATGCAGGGTGCCGCACGTCGTAAGATGATTGTGGCGTTCATCCTGATGCTGGAAGCGATTATCTTCTTCGTCCTGTACAGCCAGATGCCAACCTCCCTGAACTTCTTCGCAATCCGCAACGTTGAGCACTCCATCCTGGGTATCGCGTTCGAGCCGGAGCAGTACCAGGCACTGAACCCGTTCTGGATCATGATTGGTAGCCCGATTCTGGCCGCTATCTATAACAAGATGGGCGACCGTCTGCCGATGCCGCACAAGTTCGCTATCGGTATGGTGCTGTGCTCTGGCGCATTCCTGGTGCTGCCGCTGGGGACGAAATTCGCGACCGACGCGGGTATCGTGTCTGTTAACTGGCTGATCCTGAGCTATGCGCTGCAATCCATCGGTGAACTGATGATCTCCGGTCTGGGCCTGGCGATGGTTGCACAGCTGGTCCCTCAGCGTCTGATGGGCTTCATCATGGGTAGCTGGTTCCTGACGACCGCTGGCGCAGCCATCATTGCAGGTAAGATTGCGAACCTGATGGCGGTACCGGACAACGTTACCGACCCGCTGGTCTCCCTGAACGTCTACGGCACCGTGTTCATGCAAATTGGTATCGCGACAGCCGTAATTGCCGTGCTGATGCTGCTCACCGCACCAAAACTCAATCGTATGACGCAGGACGACGACAAATCCGCTAAAGCGATCAACACCGCGAACGCGTAATGTCATCGGGAAACGACTGAACAGAAGCCGCTAATTGATTAGCGGCTTTTTTTTTATCTGAACGCGCACTAACATAGCGGGAACCTCAGCAAAAAGGAGTTACCGATGAAACTGTTCTATAAACCGGGCGCCTGCTCTCTTGCTTCGCATATCACCCTTCGCGAGAGCGGTAAGGATTTCACGCTGGACGGCGTTGACCTGATGAAAAAGCGCCTGGAAAACGGGGATGACTTTTTTGCGATTAACCCAAAAGGGCAGGTTCCGGCCCTGCTGCTGGATGATGGTACGCTGCTGACCGAAGGCGTGGCGATAATGCAGTACCTGGCCGACAACGTGCCTGATCGTCAGCTGCTGGCACCAACAGGCAGTATCTCTCGCTATAAAACCCTTGAGTGGCTTAACTACATCGCGACCGAGCTGCACAAAGGCTTTACGCCGCTGTTCCGCCCGGATACTCCGGAAGAGTACAAACCGACCGTACGTGCGTTACTTGAGAAAAAGATGCAGTACATTAATGAATCACTGAAAGACGATCAGTGGATCTGCGGTGCGCGTTTCACCATTGCTGATGCGTATCTGTTTACCGTTCTGCGCTGGGCGCGCGCGGTGAAGCTGAACCTGGAAGGATTAGATCATATTGCGTCGTATATGGAACGCGTAGCGGCACGCCCTGCGGTTGCAGCGGCGCTGAAGGCAGAAGGGTTGAATTAATCCGAGCGCGCTGTATTGCCGGGTGGCGCTGCGCTTACCCGGCCTACACTATCCCTGCTCTTACAATTGGGTTGCGCTGAAATAATGCTCGGGCTTCGCGATGCGATCCTGCGCCGCGACCACCTGGAGCTCATATTCCTGCATCGTCTTCGTCGCAATCATGATTTCATAAACGGCTGCGGTGACGTGCTCCAGCGCATCGCGCAGGCTTGCGCCCTGCAATAGCTTCACCAGCAGCAAACCGCTGGTCACATCCCCGACCCCGACAGGCTGACGTGTACCGAAATCCACCAGCGGTCGACTGATGTGCCAGGCTTCATCCTTCGTCACCAACAGCATTTCAAAACGGTCCTGGCTCAACCCTGCGCGTGCCAGGTGCTTAACCAGCACAATCTCTGGCCCCTGGGCGAGGAGCTCGCGAGAGGCGCGTACAGCCTCTTCTACGCTGTTGACCGGATGCTCGCACAGGATCTCAAGTTCAATTAGATTGGGCGCAATAATATCGCTGGCGGGCAATGCATGACGGACATGAAACTCCGCAACGCCCGGCGCGACGATGCAGCCTTTTTCCGGATGCCCCATCACCGGATCGCAGAAATATTTCGCCGCGGGGTTTGCCGCTTTCACCTGGCGCACAATGCCGAGGATATGTTCCCCCTGCTCCGCCGAACCCAGATAACCGCTCAGTACGGCATCGCAGCGTTTAAGCTGGTCGATATCCGCAATCCCCTGAACGATCTCCGTCAGATGCGACGGCGGCATCACGCAGCCGGTCCATTTACCGTACTGGGTGTGATTCGAGAACTGAACGGTATTGAGGGGCCAGACGTTGGCCCCGAGGCGGCGCATCGGGAATTCCGCAGCGCTGTTGCCAGCATGTCCAAAAACAACGTGGGACTGAATGGCGAGGATGTTCTTCATGTTGTACTTACCAAACCCTGTCAAAACAAAAGGGGCGTGGTTTCCCACGCCCCTGCGTACTTTTAATTACTTCCAGCAGACCAGGCAGTAATTTTTCTTACCGCGACGCAGCAGCGTGTAGCGACCATAGAGACGGTCGTTCTCGGTAAAGGTGTATTCCGGATCGGCCTGTTTTTCGCCATTAATGGTGATCGCGTTAGAGGCGATGGTTTTACGCGCCTGACCGCGAGACGGCTGGAGCTCGGAGTCCACCAGCGCCTGCATCAGATCGGCGCCTTTTTCCATCTCCACCATCGGCACGCCATCCTGAGCAAGCTGTTCGAAGTCCTCTTCGCTTAAATCGCTCAGGGTCCCGTTGAACAGGCTCGCCGTAATGCGTTTCGCCGCTGCCAGACCTTCTTCACCATGAACCAGTTTAGTCACTTCGTCGGCCAGCACATACTGGGCGCGCGGTGCTTTACCGCTGTTCTTGTCTTCTTCTTCCAGCGCATTGATTTCTTCGATATCCATAAAGGTGAAGAATTTCAGGAAGCGATAAACATCGGCATCCGCCGTGTTGATCCAGAACTGGTAGAATTTGTACGGGCTGGTTTTCTTCGGATCCAGCCATACTGCGCCGCCTTCGGTTTTACCAAACTTGGTACCGTCTGCTTTGGTGATCAGCGGCACGGTCAGACCAAACACCTGATTCTGGTGAAGGCGACGGGTCAGATCGATACCGGAGGTGATGTTACCCCACTGGTCAGAACCGCCAATTTGCAGCGACACGCCGTGCAGCTTGTTCAGGCAGGCGAAGTCATACCCCTGCAACAGGTTGTAGGAGAACTCGGTGAAAGAGATACCCTGATCGTCACGGTTAAGACGCTGCTTGACCGCTTCTTTGTTAATCATCTGGTTAACAGAGAAGTGTTTGCCGATGTCACGCAGGAACGTCAGCACGTTCATGCCACCAAACCAGTCGTAGTTGTTCGCCGCAATCGCAGCGTTGTCACCACAGTTGAAATCCAGGAACGGTGCAACCTGTTTACGGATCTTATCCACCCACTCCTGCACGGTGTCTTCGGTATTCAGCTTACGCTCAGCGGCTTTGAAACTTGGGTCGCCAATCAGACCAGTCGCACCGCCAACCAGGGCAACAGGCTTATGACCCGCCATCTGGAAGCGTTTCAGGCATAACAATGGAACAAGATGCCCCAAATGCAAGCTGTCAGCGGTGGGATCGAAGCCGCAATAGAGCGCGATCGGGCCTTGCGCCAGTCGCTCTGCTAACGCTTCCTCGTCCGTCACCTGGGCCACCAGGCCCCGCTCTTGCAATTGTTTAATCAAGTTACTGCTTGCCATCAAATTCTCCATGTATAAACGACTGCACCTTTGCCGGTACACGACTTTTCGCCTGATGCGAAAGGACCATAGAATAAAGCGCCAGCGCGGTGTGCGCTAGCGCTTAAATCAACAAATTTTGGGGATTACGGTGCCAGTCGGTCTATTTTCCAGCCACCGTTGTCGCGCTGGTATAAAAAGCGATCGTGCAGGCGGTGCTCACCGCCCTGCCAGAATTCCATCTGCTCAATGGGGATGCGGAACCCGCCCCAGAAACTCGGCAGCGGCACTTCACCCTGCTGAAACTTCTGTTTGAGTTCGAGGAATTTACTTTCAAGTACGCCGCGGGCCGAGATTCGGCTGGACTGTTTAGAAACCCAGGCGCCAATCTGACTGTCGCGCGGTCGGCTGTGGAAATATTTCACCACTTCGAGCGTAGAGAGGCGCTCTGCCTTGCCGGTAACCATCACCTGGCGCTCAAGCATATGCCACGGGAAGAGCAGGCTAATACGCGGATTATTTTCCAGGTGATGCGCTTTACGACTGCCAAGGTTGGTGTAGAACACCAGCCCTTTCTCGTCATAATGCTTAAGAAGAACGATGCGTTGATACGGCTGACCGTTTTCATCAACCGTGGCAACGACCATCGCCGTCGGGTCGGCCAGTTTCGCTTCGCAGGCCTGTTTCAGCCAGCGTTCAAAAAGCACCAGCGGTTCGGCGGGAAGATCCTGGCGGCGCAGACCGCCTTTGGTGTATTCACGGCGCAGATGCGCAATTTGCTGTAGTTCGTCGTTATCTGACATGGCGTTAGCTGAAAGTGAGGTTGGGTGGCGCTATTGTGCGCGCCCCCTTCAAAAATCTCAACGCTTCGGATTTTCCAGCTGACAATTGTTCAGCACAATGCGGTCTCGCTTATAGACGGTGGCGCTGTCACCTTTTGACCAGAAGACGTAGATCCCATCCGTGTAACGCGCCCCGGAGGCGGACATCCCCTGCTTCAGCGTCAACAACTTATTGTCATAAACAAAGCTGGCTTCCTGGCGAGTGTTGTTCAGCTTCACCGTCAGCGGTTTTTCATCACAACGATATTCCAGCGTATCGGTTTGCATACGCTCAACGAACTGGTTATAGACGCTGCATCCGGTCATAAGAAAAGGTACAGCAATGAGAAGAAGTTTTTTCATGGGCAGATTCCGAAGACTATCCTGGTCCTGGAGGGCCTAACCGCCCTCCTGTTTTTCCCTATTTTACGGGTTATGCCTCCCGCTGAATTTCAGTTAACTCTGATTATGGCGCGGATTTGCCGGGAAAATAGCACCGAGGACGCTCGCCTCCCGCGCACCGGTTACGGAGGGTAAATTCCCGGGCAGACCGGCAACCGTACGCCAGGCAAGCCAGGCGAAGGCCAGCGCTTCCATGTCGTCTCCGCTGATCCCGGCTTCGTCAGTAGTCGTGACTTCGGTGCCCGGCAGCAGGGCGGCGAGGCGTGCCATCAGGAGCGGGTTGCGGCTTCCGCCTCCGCATACCAGCAGACGCTCGCACCCGCCGCTGAGCAACACCTGTTCAGAAATCGACACGGCGGTAAGCTCAGTCAGCGTAGCCTGCACATCCTGAGGCGCAAGGCCGGGGAAGCGTGCCAGATGACGTTCAAGCCAGCCGTAGTTGAAATACTCTCGCCCCGTGCTTTTCGGCGCTGGCAGGGCAAAGAATGGATCGCTTAACAGGGCTTGCAGCAAGGGAAGGATCACTTTCCCCTGGCTGGCCCACTGCGCGTCTTTGTCGTAGGGTTTACCGTTCTGACGCCAGATCCAGGCATCCATCAGCATATTACCGGGCCCGGTATCGTATCCACGCACGGGCTGCCCGGGAATGAGCATCGACAGGTTGGCAATCCCGCCAATGTTCAGAACCATTCTGCGCTCCACCGGGTGCGCCAGCAGCGCCTGATGAAATGCCGGAACCAGCGGCGCCCCCTGACCGCCGAGGGCCATATCGCGACGACGGAAATCCCCCACCACCGTCACGCCGGTTTTTGCCACAATCTGGTTATTATCGCCAATTTGCATCGTGTGCGGCGCCTCGCCGACAGGTTCATGCCAGACGGTCTGCCCATGGCAGCCTATTGCCACGACATCCTGCGGATGAAGTCTTTCTTGCTGCATCAGAGCCAGTACCGCATCAGCAAACAGCGCCCCCAGACGCACATCCAGTTGGCCCAGTTGGGAAAGCGTCAGCTGTTGCCCCTGGCAGATGCTCAGGATCTCTTCTTTTAACGAGACCGGAATAGGCCAGGTCAGGCTTGCCTGCTGCGCCACCATGTTTTCATCAATGGCGGCCAGAACGACATCCACACCGTCAAGACTGGTACCAGACATCACACCGATATAGCGACCCGATTTCATGCGCTTTCCTTACGTTACATGGGCTAAGTGCAACCACTCCATCATAAATAACGCTGCTTTGCTATCCGGTGATAATATTTTTTAACAATCTCAGACCTGTAGCACAGACGGTTTTTGTTTATGTCCCGTTAAGCCCCGTTCAGGTAAAATTTATCTATTCGGCATGCAAAGATATGAACTGTGGTCAGGAATGCCATATAATTTAGCCATAACGGATGCCCCAACCGGGCGTTTTTTGGTGAACAGGAGAGTCAAATGATTTTACGTGTACTGGGCGTTTCGCTGATTGGTTTAACACTGGCGGGTTGTGTGAACGACAATTCACTCTCCGGCGACGTATATAGTGCTTCTGAAGCTAAACAGGTACAGAACGTGACCTACGGTACTATCGTTAATGCCCGTCCTGTTCAGATTCAGGGTGGTGATGACACGAACGTCGTGGGCGCAATCGGTGGTGCTGTGCTGGGTGGTTTCCTGGGTAACACCATTGGTGGCGGCACCGGTCGCTCTCTGGCTACCGCAGCAGGCGCAGTTGCAGGCGGCGTAGCGGGTCAGGGCGTTCAGGGTGCGATGAACAAAACTCAGGGCGTTGAGCTGGAAATCCGTAAAGACGATGGCAGCACCATTATGGTTGTGCAGAAACAGGGTAATACTCGCTTCTCTGCAGGCCAGCGTGTTGTACTGGCAAGCAACGGTAGCCAGGTCACCGTCTCCCCGCGTTAATATCCCGACGGATGCGGTCCTTTCGGGCCGCATCCATTTACAAAAACTATCATTTTAAAAAATGTATTTATAAAAATACATTCACACGGCGTATAATTAATTCCCTCTGATATTGTTCCTGCGCAAAGTATTTTTTATTTCCCTCCTTTAGACTCGTCTGATTCTCTTTTTCCTCTTTTTAATTTTTTAACATTCTATGCTTGCGAACTGTCGATTTGTAATGAACCGCTTTGTGGCCTTTGCACTTGGGTGCATTTTTATCATTGCCGTGTTACAAGGTTGTTTTATAAAACTTGTTGAATGGGTTCCTTCATTCTCTCCGCTATTTTTCCCTACGCTCACTATTTTTCTTCTGGTATTCCATCTGTTTATCGCCTGTTTTATGGCAATGAAATACTGGTGTGATAAAAAACGGCTATATCTCGTTCCGATTGCGTCAGCCTTTGCCGGTTCAGCACTGCTGATGGTGGGTACGCTATCCAGTTTTCCAGGTTGGCTGGATCTCTATCAGTTCAACGAGGCGAACTATAATGACGCGATGATCTTTTATATGTTCCGACACCTCTTAATGGCGGTGCTCATGATGGCCTCAGCCTTACTTTATACGCTTCGCGTTTCCCCCCTTTCACGAAGCACCCACATCGGTATTGTTGTCGGATCGGCTCTCTTTACGGGCTGCATGCTTTGGCTGGCGTGGTTCTATTCCAGCCATTCCACGACGTTAACCCTGGATCTTGTGGATAATGAAACCCGGCAGTTCATGATTCTCTGGAGCCAGACCATCAACATCATTTTGGTCATTCTTTGGGTTGTCACATTAATCACCCTGATGGTCGTGACCCGGATAAGAAATTTGTTCTGGGCGGGCGGCAATTTTTTATGCGTCTGTTATGTCGTCACGCTGTTAATGCTGTTGTTAGGTGGATACGTAGAAGATGTATCATGGTACCGCGCCCGGTTATTCGAAACTGTCGCGACATTAATGATTATTTTCATTTTGCTTTCCGACGTCTTTAATTTGTATCGTGACTCGCACGTCAAATACCAGCAGTCATATCAAAATTCAATCCGCGACCCGCTTACCCGTCTTTATAATCGCAGCTATTTTTATGATTCATTAAACTATGCCCTCAGCTCTGCAACGGAGGCACACCCGGTATCGGTGGTGGTAAGCGACCTTGACCGTTTCAAACGTATCAACGACTGTTACGGGCATTTGCAGGGCGATAAGGTATTACAGTTCGTCTCTAATCTGCTGACGGATTCCGTGCGCCCCCAGGATATCGCGGCCCGAATCGGTGGTGAAGAGTTTGTGTTGATGCTGACAAATACCCCTTCAGACGCCGCGCGGCAGGTGGCCGAGCGCATTCGCCTCAAGCTGAGCGGGTTTGATAAAGCCAGCAGCGGCGGTCATCTGCCGGAACCCATTACCATCAGCATGGGCGTATTCACCGCAACCTCGCCGGAAACCAGTGCGGAAACCTGCGTGGAGAGCGCGGATAAAGCCATGTATGAGGCAAAAGAGACAGGGCGCAACCGGGTGGTGGTGTTCAGATAATAAGAAAGGCCTTGATTTCGCAAGGCCTTTACGTTCGGTCAGTCGCGAGACTGCAGATCGTGGATGTTCTGCTCAAGACGGGCGATGAGTCCTATCAGCATCTCCAGCTCAGCGGGGGAAATACCTTCAAGGATCTCCCCACGCGTTTTACTGATGACGGCTTCCATCTCAGTAATAATCGGGGCCGCTTTTTCCGTCAATTTGATCCGCTTGGCGCGACGGTCGCTGGCGCAGGTTTGTCGGGAGATAAGTCCCTTCTCTTCCAGTTGGTCAAGAGTGCGCACCAGTGACGGCTGCTCAATGCCAATCGCTTTTGCCAGTTGGATCTGTGACTGGTCGGGCGGGAGCTGATGAATGTTATGCAGCGTAACCCAGTGCGTCTGCGTGAGTTCCAGAGGTTTCAGGCGATGGTCAATCAGAGCACGCCAGATGCGTACCAACCTTGCCAGATCAGAACCTAATGGCGATTCCAATTTCATCTCCTTATAATTAGCTTGCTAAGTGATTATAGTGATTTTAGAATAGTTTGCAGTATTTGTATTGCCAAAACAAATGCAATCACGGTATTCATCATTCCTGAAAGGATGATTTACACTGAACGGTAATGCGCCATCGCATTGAAATATGCCATTGTGGCCCTCACCCCACTGCAAAGGATCACTGCTTGTGACGTTCTTTTCCCTCTCCGCAGGGTTGCCCCTCCAGGATCTGATTGTCGGCGCATCGGTCTACTTTCCGCCACTGTTTAAAGCCGTGATGGTCGGTTTTGTGATCTGGCTCATTGCGCATCGTCTGCTGCGCGACTGGATGTATTCCGGTGAAATCTGGCACCCGATGTTAATGGATCTCTCCCTGTTTACCCTTTCCGTCTGTCTTGGCCTTGCCGTGTTAACCGTGTGGTGAGAATAGCATTGAAAACGTTAAAATATTTTTCCACTCTTTTCGTTTTAGCGCTGGCGCTTATGGCCGGCTGGTGGCTCTGGAATTATTACATGCAGTCGCCCTGGACGCGTGACGGCAAGATCCGCGCAGAACAGGTCAGCATCACGCCACAGGTGTCCGGCAGTATCAGCGCGCTGCTGGTGAAGGACAACCAGTTCGTTCATGCGGGCGATGTGTTATTCCGCATCGATGAGACCCCTTTCCACATTGCGGTGCTCAATGCCCAGGCGCAGCTCGCAAAAGCTCAATCAGATCTGGCAAAAGCCAATAACGAAGCCGAACGTCGCCGACATCTGTCGAGGAATTACATCTCTGCGGAAGATCTCGATACCGCCAATATCAATGTAAAAGCCATGCAGGCCAGCCTGAAGGTTGCAGAGGCAACGCTGAAACAGGCCGAGTGGCAACTGACCCAGACCGTGGTCAAAGCTCCGGTGGATGGATGGATCACGAGCCTGTCGACCCGTGTGGGGGATTACGCCACCACAGGCCAGCCGGTCTTTGCCCTGGTAGATAGCCACTCTTTCTATGTTGTAGGTTATTTTGAAGAGACCAAGCTGCGCCATATCCGCGAGGGTGCGCCTGCCCGGATCACGCTTTACAGCGGTGCAGAAAAGTTACAGGGTCACGTTAGTAGCATAGGTCGGGCAATTTACGATCAGAGCGTGGAAACCGATTCTGGTCTGGTGCCTGACATCAAACCCAACGTACCGTGGGTGCGTCTGGCTCAGCGGGTGCCTGTTCGCGTCGAGTTAGAGCAACTGCCGAAAGACATTACTCTGGTCTCTGGCACAACCTGCACCGTCGCCATCGGATCGCGATGATGAACCTGGGAGCTTTCTCCTGGCGCAATACGCCGTGGATAAAAGCGACACGGCCGCAGTGGCGTTACGCGCTGCGTAACGGCATCGCCATGTGCCTTGCGCTTACGGTTGCCTATTATCTGAATCTGGATGAGCCTTACTGGGCGATGACCTCTGCGGCGGTCGTCAGCTTCCCTACCGTCGGGGGCGTTATCAGTAAAAGCCTCGGGCGCGTGGCGGGTAGCCTGCTGGGTGCGACCGCTGCACTGCTTCTTGCCGGCCATACCCTGAACGATCCCTGGCTCTTTCTGTTAAGCATGTCGGCATGGCTGGGGCTGTGCACCTGGGCCTGCGCCCATTTTACCAACAACGTTGCGTACGCGTTTCAACTGGCAGGTTACACCGCAGCCATTATCGCCTTTCCGGTCGTCAACGTGCTGGATACCACCGAGCTATGGGACATCGCCCAGGCACGCGTATGTGAAGTGATGGTCGGCATTCTGTGCGGCGGCGTCATGATGATGATCCTGCCCAGCACCTCGGATGGCACTACGCTTATCACCGCCCTTAAAACGATGCACGCGCGTTTGCTGGAACATGCCAGCCTGCTCTGGCAGCCTGATAGCAGCGATAACATCCGTCTAGCACACGAAAAGGTCATCGGCCAGATCCTGACCATGAATCTGCTGCGCATCCAGGCATTCTGGAGCCACTACCGTTTTCGTCGCCAGAACACGCTCCTGAACTATTTACTGCACCAGCAATTGCGGATGACGAGTGCGATCTCAAGCCTTCGCCGGATGTTGCTGAACTGGCCTGCGCCGCCAGCCCATACCCGGGAAGTTATCGAGGCGCTTCTCGCCGCCCTTGCGCGTCCGGATGCCGATATCTATACCGTGGCCCGCATTATCGCGCCGCTCGCCCCAACGGATGAATATGATTACCGGCACCGCGCTTTCTGGCAGCGTCTGAACTATTTCTGCCGCTTGTATCTGCGCAGCAGCCGCTGGTTAAAAGCCGTCGAAAATGCCACGCCCGTCACCGAATTTTCCGTTCCCGGTAGCCCAGCTCTGGCGCGCCATACCGACGCAATGGAGGCGCTGTGGAGCGGTTTTCGTACGTTTTGCGCGTTGACGGCCGTGGGCGCATGGGCCATCACCACCCAATGGGATGCGGGCAGTGCAGCCCTGACGCTTGCGGCAATCAGCTGCGTGCTCTATTCCGTCGCAGCTTCCCCGTTTAATTCCCTGACGCTTCTGCTGCGTACGCTGGTACTGCTGTCGCTGTTCAGCTTCGTGGTGAAATTTGGTTTGATGGTGCAGATAACCGACCTCTGGCAATTTCTGCTGTTTCTCTTCCCGCTATTAACCACCATGCAGTTGCTCAAACTGCAAATGCCAAAACTGGCCGGTCTGTGGGGGCAGTTGATTGTTTTTATGGGCTCATTTATCTCTGTAACGAATCCTCCGGTTTACGATTACGCTGATTTTCTCAACGATAACCTGGCGAAGATCCTCGGCGTGGGGCTGGCGTGGCTGGCTTTCGCCGTGCTACGCCCGGGCTCGGATGCGCGTAAAAGCCGCAGGCATATTCGTGAGCTGCGCAGGGGTTTTGTCGATCAACTGAGTCGCAGCCCGCATCTGCGTGAAAGCGAGTATGAATCGCTGGTTTACCATCATGTCAGCCAGCTGAACAACAGCCAGGATTCCCTCTCCCGTCGCTGGCTACTGCGCTGGGGCGTGGTGCTGCTGAACTGTTCGCACGTGGTGTGGCAGCTGCGTGCCTGGGAGACGCGTTCCGACCCGCTTTCGCAGGTCCGCGATAATTGTATTTCCATGCTCCGCGATGTGATGAGCGAGCGCGGAGTTCAGCAACGCCCCCTGAGCGTCACGCTCGCCGAGCTTCAGCGTATTTGCGACGCTCTGGCGCACCACCATCAGCCTGCGGCCCGCGATCTGGCGTCCATTATCTGGCGGCTGCACTGCTCCCTGTCACAGCTTGAACAGGCGCCGCCACCCGGAACAATTGGCGATCAGATCACCCCGCAGGCATAGCGCGCCCCGCCGCCGCCAAGCGGTTTAGGTTGATCGGACATGTTATCGCCGCCCACATGGACCATCAGCGCCTTGCCTTTGACCTCGTCAATCTTTTTCAGCCGGGGCGCAACAACCGGATCGGTGGCTTTACCGTCGTTATTCACCACCAGCACCGGCAGATCGCCGAGGTGCCCCATACCTTCCGGGCCTTCATGCTTACCAGAGTTGTGCGGATCCAGATGCCCCCCAGCGGCCTCAGCGGCTGAAGGTTTCCCCTCTTTCATTGCAGGTTGACAGCTGCCTTTGGCATGAACGTGAAAACCATGTTCACCGGGTGGAAGGGCCTTGAGATCGGGAGCAAATTCCAGCCCTTTATCGGTTTCGGTGATTTTCACCGTCCCGATGGACTGGCCTACTCCCTGAGAAGTGACGAGATTCATTTCAACTTCTTCGCTGGCTGCCTGCGCTCCTGCGCAAACAACCAGCGTGACCACTGCCAGAGCAAAACGCTTCATATGACCTCCACGGGTTATTTTTTGCACCTTAAGTCTATACCAGCGGCGCAGATTTCACCGGAAAGTCAGGTTCAGGCGTGCTCAGGGTACGTCGTAGCCCAGCGCCGCCTTGCGGATGCGGAACCACTGCTGACGCGACATATCCAGCTCTTCAGCCACCAGCGCAGCGCGTACGCGCTCAATTTTGCCGGAGCCGATAATTGGCAGCGGTTTAGACGGCAGGCGCAGGATCCAGGCGTAAACCACCTGCTCGATGCTTTCCGCATTCAGTTCGCGGGCCACGGTTTCAAGCTCGTTACGCAGCGGCTGGAAGGCCTCATCGTTAAACAGGCGACCGCCGCCCAGGCAAGACCAGGCCATCGGACGAATGCGTAACTGTTGCAGCTGATCGAGCGTTCCGTCCAGCAGCAGCGGCTGGTGAACAGGCGAAATCTCCACCTGATTCGTCGCCAGCGTAAACGGCAGGCGAGACTGCAATAGCGCAAACTGTGCCGGGGTGAAGTTAGACACGCCAAAATGACGCACTTTGCCGCTCTGGTGTAGCGTCAGGAACGCTTCCGCAACCTCATCCGCTTCCATCAATGGATCGGGACGGTGGATCAGCAGCAGGTCGATACGATCGGTGGCCAGGTTGACCAGTGACTGCTCGGCGCTTTTAACGATATGCGCGCTGTCAGTGATGTAATGCCCAAGTGCATGCTCCGGTTTTGCTGTGGTGGCAATACCGCATTTGGTCACAATCTCCATACGTTCACGCAGCGCTGGCGCACGCTTCAGCGCTTCGCCAAAAGCGGCCTCGCACTGATAGCCGCCATAAATATCAGCGTGATCGACGGTGGTGATCCCGAGATCGAGATGCTCTTCTATAAAGTCCGCCAGCTGGACCGGAGACATATTCCAGTCCATAAGGCGCCAGTAGCCCATAACGAATCGGGAGAATTCCGGGCCCTGCGGGGCAAGGGTAATACGCTGAACCATAACATTTTCCTCAAGGAAGTCATGTCCCCAGTATACGCAATTACCCTGCTAAAACAGTGAAGGTTGCTGAGGTTCTTCGGTTTCAACCGCTTTGTTTGCACGAATTTTGCGCAGCAGACGTTGTCGGCAGAGCCGTAAGACCTCCTGCTTTTGCGCGTCGCTGAAATTTTGCCAGTTAAAACGTTCATCGCGTGTGCGCATGCAGCCACGGCAGTATCCTCGTTCATCAACCTGGCAAATACCCCGGCACGGGCTCTGGACAGGGAAAAATTCCAGTTGCTCTGCCACACCTACCTCCAGAACGTCATTATTCCCTACAGTGAAGACCCTAAATGGCCTGCATGCAAGGAGTGTCCGTCACAAACAGGGCATTAAGGTTTCGCTAATCTTCCCTTCTTATACTCGCCGCATTGATATAACGAATGGTCTGGTCATCATGTGGCTCACTAAAAAGTTACACTGTAACGATACGAAATTTACCCTCGCCTGTGCGCTTTTCTTCACCGTGTTCAATGCGCTGTTTATCCAGCGCAGCTGGTCAATTATCGCACCTGCCCGTCTGCATGACATGCTTTTTGCCGCCAGTGTGCCGCTGGTTCTGTTCTGCGGCTGGGTCATTGTTTTTAGCCTGCTGAATATTCCCTTTATTCGCAAGCCGCTCATGATTGCCCTGACCATAGGATGCGCCGCCGCGACCTGGTTTATGTACACCTATGGCGCGGTTATCGATCAAAACATGATTGTGAACGTGTTTGAGACTAACTCCCAGGAAGCGACAGCCCTGGTAACGCCGCAGCTGATCCTGTGGCTGGCCGTCGCGGGTCTGGTCCCTTCCGTCATCTTAGCCCTGACGCGCATTCGAACCGGAAAATGGTGGTATGCCCTGCTAACACGTTTCGCCGCTATACTGGGTGCGCTGCTGGTGATCATTCTCGTCGCGGCAGTGTTCTATAAAGACTATGCTTCGCTGTTCCGCAATAACAAAAGCATCGTCAAAATGGTCACTCCGGCGAACTACGTGAGCGCCGTTGTGAAGTACAGCAAAATGCGCTGGTTTGCCGGCGACCAGACGCTGGTCCGCATTGGCGAGGATGCCCATAAAGGGGCGCTGATTTCCGGCCAACGTAAGAAAACCGTGCTGGTTCTGGTGGTGGGCGAAGCCTCCCGCGCTGCAAACTATTCGTTAAATGGTTACCCGCGTGAAACCAACCCCGAGCTGAAAAAGCGGGATGTCATCAATTTCCCACAGGCCTCCTCCTGTGGCACGGAAACCGCCGTTTCCGTCCCCTGCATGTTCTCCGGCATGACGCGAAAAAAATATGACGCGGACCTCGCCCATCATCAGGAAGGACTGCTCGATGTGCTTAACCACGCCGGATTCAACCTGCTGTGGCGCGACAATGACGGCGGGTGTAAAGGTGCCTGCGACCGCGTGCCGCACACGGACATGACCCAGTGGAAACTGGATCAGTTCTGTAAGGACAAATCCTGTATTGACGACGTCAACCTGTACCGCCTGGACAACGTGCTGGACGGAATAAAGCAGGATACCGCACTGGTGATACACCTGATGGGCAGCCACGGTCCGGCTTATTACAACCGTTACCCGGACCGCTTCCGGAAATTCACCCCAACCTGCGATACCAATGAAATTCAGGATTGCGATCATCAGTCGCTGATCAATACCTATGACAACTCGATTCTGTATACCGATAGCGTGCTCAGCCGAACCATCGACGCGCTAAAAGCCCGGAAGGCCAGTATGAACACAGCGCTCATTTACCTCTCCGATCACGGCGAATCGCTGGGCGAAAGCGGAATTTACCTGCACGGTACGCCGTATATGCTGGCCCCGGAGCAGCAAACGCATATTCCGTTTATGTTCTGGCTCTCCCCGGACTATGCGAAAAACTTCGGCGTAAACACGGATTGCCTGCGTAACCATGCTGCAAAAGAGGCAGTTTCACAGGACAATTTGTTTGCCACGGTTCTGGGTATGATGGACGTGAAATCAGTGGTTTATCAGCCGCAGCTGGATATTTTGTCGCAATGTCGTCGCTAAGCGGGCTTGCATTAGACCGAACGGTCTATTAGAGTAAGAGCATGAGCAGACATACAGAACACGATACACGAGAACATTTGCTGGCTACCGGCGAGCGCCTTTGCATGCATCGCGGGTTTACCGGTATGGGGCTGAGCGAGTTATTAAAAACCGCTGAAGTGCCTAAGGGATCGTTTTATCACTATTTTCGATCCAAAGAGGCGTTTGGCGTAGCCATGCTGGAGCGGCACTACGCCAGCTACCATCAGCGCCTGGCAGCCCACTTCGCCAGCGGCGAAGGTGACTACCGGGATCGTGTTCTGAACTACTATCAGGAAACGCTGACGCAGTTCTGTCAGCAGGGCATCATCAGCGGGTGCCTGACGGTAAAACTGTCTGCCGAAGTGTGCGATCTCTCCGAAGATATGCGCACCGCCATGGATAAAGGGGCCAGCGGCGTAATCGCTCTGCTGGCTCAGGCGCTGGAAAAAGGCCGCGATGAAACAACGCTCTCCTTCTCCGGCGATCCGCTCACGCAGGCACAGGTGCTCTATTCCCTCTGGTTAGGCGCCAACCTGCAGGCAAAAATGTCTCGCAGCGCCGTGCCGCTCGAAAGCGCGCTGGCGCATGTGAAAAACTGTATTACCGCGCCTGGCGTGTAGCCGGCGTTTTTATTTACCCTTTTACTAGTCGACTGGTCTACTCAGGAGCCATTATGTCCGCTGAAAAGCTATTTACCCCACTGAAAGTGGGTGCCGTTACTGCCCCAAACCGCGTGTTTATGGCCCCACTTACCCGTCTGCGCAGCATCGAGCCGGGAGATATCCCAACGCCATTGATGGGTGAGTATTACCGTCAGCGCGCCAGCTCGGGCCTGATTATTTCCGAAGCCACGCAGATTTCTGCCCAAGCTAAAGGCTACGCCGGTGCGCCGGGTCTGCACAGCCCGGAACAGATCGCCGCGTGGAAAAAAATCACCGCAGGCGTTCATGCTGAAGATGGCCGTATTGCGGTTCAGCTGTGGCACACCGGTCGTATCTCGCACAGCAGCATCCAGCCTGGCGGTCAGGCGCCCGTTTCTGCCTCTGCCCTGAATGCGAATACCCGCACTTCCCTGCGCGATGAAAACGGTAATGCTATTCGCGTCGACACCACCACGCCACGCGCGCTTGAGCTGGACGAGATCCCGGGTATCGTGAATGATTTCCGTCAGGCCGTCGCCAACGCCCGTGAAGCGGGCTTCGACCTGGTTGAGCTGCACTCTGCGCACGGCTACCTGCTGCACCAGTTCCTGTCACCGTCTTCCAATCAGCGTACCGACCAGTACGGCGGCAGCGTTGAAAACCGCGCGCGTCTGGTGCTTGAAGTGGTAGATGCCGTGTGTAATGAGTGGAGCGCAGATCGCATTGGTATTCGAGTTTCCCCAATTGGTACCTTCCAGAACGTCGACAACGGTCCGAACGAAGAAGCGGATGCGCTGTATCTGATTGAAGAGCTGGCTAAACGCGGTATCGCGTATCTGCACATGTCCGAGCCGGACTGGGCAGGCGGCAAGCCCTACAGTGAAGCCTTCCGACAGAAAGTTCGCGAGCGCTTCCACGGCGTGATTATCGGGGCGGGCGCTTATACGGCAGAGAAAGCCGAGGATCTGATCGGTAAAGGTCTGATCGACGCCGTGGCCTTTGGCCGTGATTACATTGCTAACCCGGATCTGGTTGCCCGTTTGCAGAAGAAAGCCGAACTGAACCCGCAGCGCCCTGAAAGCTTCTATGGCGGCGGCGCGGAAGGTTATACCGACTACCCTTCACTGTAATCCCGCTTTGTACATTGATAGCGGCGACCTTTCGCCGCTATACTAAAACATCGTTTCTGTTCAAAAAGATAATCCATTCCACTGGTTAATGAGGAAATTATGCGCCTACTTCACACCATGCTGCGCGTTGGCGACCTGCAACGTTCTATCGATTTCTACACTAACGTTCTGGGCATGAAGCTGCTGCGCACCAGCGAAAATCCGGAATATAAATACTCTCTGGCGTTTGTCGGTTACGGCCCGGAATCTGAAGAAGCGGTCATCGAGCTGACCTACAACTGGGGCGTGGACAGCTACGAGCTGGGTACGGCTTACGGCCACATCGCGCTGGAAGTGGATAATGCGGCTGAAGCCTGCGAACGTATCCGCAGCAATGGCGGTAACGTCACCCGTGAAGCCGGTCCGGTTAAAGGCGGCACCACCGTGATTGCGTTTGTTGAAGATCCGGACGGGTATAAAATCGAACTGATCGAAGCTAAAGACGCTGGTCGCGGTCTGGGCAATTGATCCCGCAGGGCGCACTATGCGCCCGTTGTTTTGCTGCATCCCCTCTCAAAATTTGCCATAATGCGCACTGCTTTTTCCCCCTTGTAAGAGACCCTGATGTCCGATAACGCTCAATTTACCGGTCTGTGCGACCGTTTTCGTGGTTTTTATCCCGTTGTCATTGATGTAGAAACAGCCGGATTTAACGCTAAAACCGATGCGCTGCTTGAAATTGCCGCCATCACGCTGAAGATGGATGAACAGGGCTGGCTTGTACCGGACACCACGCTGCATTTCCACGTTGAACCCTTTGAAGGGGCAAACTTACAGCCAGAGGCGCTGGCCTTTAACGGTATCGATCCGACAAACCCGCTGCGCGGGGCGGTAAGCGAATATGAGGCGCTGCACGCCATTTTCAAAATGGTGCGCAAAGGCATGAAAGAGAATGACTGTAGCCGCGCCATCATGGTGGCCCACAACGCTACGTTCGATCACAGCTTCACCATGGCTGCCGCCGAGCGCGCCTCGCTAAAGCGTAATCCATTCCATCCGTTTGTGACCTTCGACACCGCCGCGCTGAGCGGCCTGGCGCTGGGGCAAACTGTGCTCTCTAAAGCCTGCATCACGGCGGGTATTGCGTTTGACGGCACTCAGGCGCATTCCGCGTTATACGATACCGAGCGTACGGCGGAGCTGTTCTGTGAGATCGTCAACCGCTGGAAACGTCTGGGTGGCTGGCCGCTGCCGATGGGCGACGAGGCCGATCTTCAATCGTAGACTGGGTAATCAACAGCCCCACAGGACAAAAAAAAGCGACCAACATAATGTGGTCGCTTTTTTATATTCGCAGAAAACTTATTCTGCGTCCGGCTCTTCGGTTTTATACTTCGCCGCAGTCTCTTTGATCAGCTGTTGCAGTTCGCCGCGCTGATACATTTCAATCAGAATATCACAGCCGCCAACCAGTTCACCGTCAACCCACAGCTGTGGGAAGGTCGGCCAGTTTGCGTATTTTGGCAGCTCAGCGCGGATGTCCGGGTTTTGCAGGATATCAACGTAAGCAAAACGCTCACCACAGGCGGACAGCGCCTGAACCGCTTGCGCGGAGAAGCCGCAGCTTGGCAGCTTCGGAGAACCTTTCATGTACAGGAGAATCGGGTTTTCAGCGATCTGGCGCTGAATTTTTTCAATAGTGGTGCTCATGTCTTGCTTCCTTTAACTTCTGTTACGGCATCAGTCTGACATTGTAGCGGGTCAGGCCTACATCGGAAAATAACATTTTTGTCACGTCTCATTATTTTATCCGCTATCGCGTAAAGTTGCATTGATAATGACGTTTAAGGCTACGCGCCGTGCGGTTTTGCTTAAGGAGCGAACAAGAGTGCGACAGAATGGTGAATTTTTTTGCACTTGCTAACGAAACACAATTTTTGAATGAAAAATGCTATTAACTTATTCCGATTTTATGGATTAGAATCGACTGGTTTTGTAAATCTCATGCGGGTATGTATTTTGGCTCGCACTTATCAGGGGACTGCCCAGTGGCGCGGATAACTAAAATCTCGATGACGCTCTGTGCTTTACTGTTTACCACACTCTCATTTACGCCAGCGGCGAACGCCTCCGAACAGGCACGGCATTCTGCTGTACAAAAAACGCATCTGGCAAAAACCACAGAACGTAAGAAAAAAACCACCAGCAAAACAGTAAAGAAGAAAACCACCGCTCACACCAAAAAAACCGCCTCCAGTAAAACCAAAACTCTCCGTTCCGGCACGCACAAAACCACCCGTACGACCGCCAGCCTGGTGAATGATAAATGCACCGTGCGCAAAGGCCATAAAACGAAATGCGCCAAAGTGACGAAGCTGGCTGACGTGCATAAAGCGCGTATGCAGAAAGCGCAAAAAACGGCGATGAATAAACTGATGGGGCAAATAGGTAAACCATATCGCTGGGGTGGCACCTCACCGCGCACCGGTTTTGACTGTAGTGGGCTGGTTTATTATGCCTATAAAGATCTGGTGAAGTTTCGCATTCCGCGCACCGCCAATGAGATGTACCATCTGCGCGACGCCGCGCCTGTAAACCGTGGCGAACTGCAAAATGGCGACCTGGTGTTCTTCCGCACCCAGGGACGCGGCACGGCCGATCACGTTGGGGTGTATGTGGGTAACGGTAAATTTATCCAGTCACCGCGCAGCGGTCAGGACATTCAGATCACCTCCCTCAGCGAAGATTATTGGGTGCGCCACTACGTGGGTGCGCGCCGAGTGATGACGCCAAAAACCATTCGCTAGACCCTGCCCTGCCGCCTCCGTGGCGGGGTAAGTTCCTCTTTTGCATACCCTTTCAATTTGCTATTCTGTCCTTGTTGTCTGTAGGGTTATTGGCAACGTATAAAACTATAAGGAGAGTAGCAATGTCGTTCGAATTACCTGCACTACCGTATGCAAAAGACGCCCTGGCTCCGCACATTTCTGCGGAAACCCTGGAGTACCATTACGGCAAGCATCACCAGACCTATGTCACCAACCTGAATAACCTGATCAAGGGCACCGATTTTGAAGGCAAAACGCTGGAAGAGATTGTGCGCAGTTCAGACGGTGGCGTATTCAACAACGCCGCCCAGGTGTGGAACCACACCTTCTACTGGCACTGCCTGGCTCCAAATGCAGGCGGAGAACCTACCGGTGAGCTGGCCGCAGCGATTAACGCCGCGTTCGGCAGTTTCGCGGATTTCAAAGCGAAATTTACTGACGCAGCCGTTAAAAACTTTGGCTCCGGCTGGACCTGGCTGGTAAAAGAGGCTGATGGCAAACTGGCTATCGTTTCCACTTCTAATGCGGGTACCCCTCTGACCACCAGCGCAACGCCGCTGATGACCGTGGACGTATGGGAACACGCCTATTACATTGATTACCGTAATGCGCGCCCGAACTACCTGGAACATTTCTGGGCACTGGTTAACTGGGAATTTGTTGCGAAGAACTTCGCCGCATAAGGGACACGCAGAAGGGGCAACCCTTCTGCGTTTTTATTTATTCCGCCGTCCACACCGCTTCTGGCTGTTTACGCCCGGACATCAACACCAGCAGCAAGCCGAGTGCGGCGATGATCGCCCCCATCACCGGCACAAAGCTGTAACCTAAACCACCGGAAATCACCGCCCCGCCCGCTGCGGCTCCCAGCGCATTTCCCAGGTTAAACGCACCGATATTCACGGATGATGAGAGCCCCGGCGCCTCATGCGCAACACGCATCACGCGCATCTGCAACGGCGGCACCACGGCAAAGGTTGCGGCGCCCCACACCACCATGGCAACCGCGGCGCCCACTTCGTTACGCGCCAGCCACGGGATCGCCACCATGATGACAATCAGCAGCGTTAAAAAACCTTTCAGCGTCCCGCTGACGGAGCGGTCGGCAAATTTCCCGCCGAGATAGTTGCCAATCGAGAACCCGACACCAATCAGCACCAGCATCGCGGTAACAAAGAGTGGCGTTGCGTGGGTAATGTCGTGCAGCACCGGGGAGATATAGGTGTAGAGCGTAAACATCGCCCCTGCCCCCAGCACCGTGGTGAGCAGCGCGGACAACACCTGAGGACGCATCAGCACCGCCAGCTCTTTACGTACTTCCGGACGTTCTCCCGCACTTCCTTTCGGCAGCGAGAAGAACAGCGCGACCATCGCGACCACGCCCAGTCCGGCGGTTGCGAGGAAAGACATACGCCAGCCGATGGCTTCTCCCAGCCAGGTGGCAGCGGGAACGCCGCCGATATTAGCGATGGTGAGGCCCATAAACATAGTGGCTACCGCGCTGGCCTGCTTATGTTTTGGCACTACGCTTGCGGCAACAACCGAGCCCAGCCCGAAGAAAGCGCCGTGGTTCAGGCTGGTCAGAATACGGGAAAGCATCAGCGTGGTGTAATCCGGCGAAATCGCGGAAAGCACATTTCCGAGAGTAAAAATTGCCATCAGGAAAATCAGCGCATTGCGTCGCGCGCGGTGCGAAAGCAGCAGCGTCATCAGCGGTGCGCCCACCATCACGCCGATCGCATAGGCGCTAATCAACATACCGGCCGCAGGGATAGAGACGTCCACACCCCGGGCGATAACAGGCAATAACCCCATCGGGGAGAATTCAGTGGTGCCAATCCCAAAGGCGCCAATCGCCAGGGCCAGCAGGGGAAAATTGATTTTCATGAAAAGACTCCGGATACCGTGCCGTTGCCCGGCACAGACTAAGAAGGCAAAAGCATGACATCAATCACAAAAAATGAGAAGTTAACATTTTGGCAAAAGATTTTTGCCGGAGAGGTAACAATAGCGGCAAGGGAGGGAGAAGACTCTCCCTCCACCTAAATCAGTGCAGCGCAGCGGTTAAACCACCCGCAACAATCAGGGCAAGAACAACAATGGTGGTAAACAGCGAAAACTTCAGATCGGTACTCATCAATTTTTCTCCTTTTATTCACCCTACGAAAAGTGAGCTTGCTCATTTTTACACAGTTCAGGTCAAAAATCTTCCAGGATTTAAACGGATATCCACTTTACCTCTTCCCCTTTTCATCAAGATAGGACAAAATTCCACGCTAAATTTATTAGCGTACCGGCCACTGACCCCCTCCTGACGTCCTGTGTCGTTTTCCCGGCGTGTCGCAACTCATGTTTGCGTAATAAGGGTGAGAGAAGGCAAACGTTTACCTTCTTTTTTTTCAGGAGCTTAGGATATGGTCTGGAGTGACATTTAATGGCAACAATTAAAGACGTAGCAAAACGCGCAAACGTTTCCACTACAACCGTATCACATGTTATTAACAAAACGCGTTTCGTCGCAGAAGAGACGCGTAATGCCGTTTGGGCAGCAATCAAAGAACTGCACTACTCGCCAAGTGCGGTCGCCCGTAGCCTGAAGGTTAATCACACCAAATCGATTGGCCTGCTGGCCACCAGCAGTGAAGCGGCTTACTTTGCTGAAATCATCGAAGCCGTTGAAAAAAACTGCTTTCAGAAAGGCTATACCCTGATTCTGGGCAACGCGTGGAACAACATTGAAAAACAGCGCGCTTACCTGTCGATGATGGCGCAAAAGCGCGTCGACGGCCTGCTGGTCATGTGTTCTGAATACCCTGAGTCGGTGCTTTCCATGCTGGAAGAGTATCGCCACATTCCGATGGTAGTGATGGACTGGGGCGAGGCGCGCGCAGACTTCACCGACTCTGTTATTGATAACGCCTTTGAAGGCGGCTACATGGCCGGGCGTTATCTGGTAGAACGCGGGCATCGTGAAATTGGCGTGATCCCGGGCCCGCTGGAGCGTAACACCGGTGCTGGCCGTCTGGCCGGTTTCATGAAAGCGATGGAAGAGGCGCTGATTACCGTGCCGGAAAACTGGATTGTCCAGGGCGATTTCGAGCCGGAGTCGGGCTATCGCGCTATGCAGCAGATCGTCTCCCAGCCGCATCGCCCTACCGCTGTGTTCTGCGGCGGCGATATCATGGCAATGGGCGCGCTCTGCGCGGCGGATGAACTCGGCCTGCGCGTTCCGCAGGACATCTCGGTGATCGGCTATGATAACGTTCGCAACGCCCGTTTCTTTACCCCGGCGCTGACCACCATTCACCAGCCGAAAGATTCGCTGGGTGAAACGGCCTTCAATATGCTGATGGACAGGATCGTCAACAAGCGAGAACAGTCCCAGTCCATTGAGGTCCACCCGCGCCTGATTGAACGCCGTTCCGTTGCCGACGGTCCGTTCCGCGACTACCGACGTTAATCTCTTTACGGGGCCAGCTACGCTGGTCCCCGCAACCACTCCCGGTTCAGCGTTTCGCTGTCTCCCAGATAATCCAGCAGCCAGGCCATGGCGGGCGAGACGTCGTTTTGCTGCCACGTCAGACAGCATGCAGCATCCGGGAAAGGATTTTCCAGCGTCAGAGCCACCCACTCTCCCGCGTCGATGCGCGGGCGCGCAAAATGCACCGGCACCATGCCAACGCACAGCCCCGCGCTCAGACAGGTGGCTGACGACTCCCAGTCCGGCGCAACCACGCGGCGCTGATTATCCAGCAGCCAGGTAATGCGCTTGGGCAGCGAGCGGGAGGTATCTTCCAGCACCAGCGAAGGCCAGTTGCGTAAGGTGTCATCACTCAGCGGCCCGTCCAGCGCCGCCAGCGGGTGATCGCGCGCGACCACGCAGGTCCAGCTCAGCATGCCCATGTCGCGGAACGCGTAGCGCCCGCCAACCGGGATCGCCTGGGTTGCACCAATTGCCATCTCCGCCCTGCCGTCCGCCAGCGCATCCCATACGCCGTTGAACACTTCCTGCGACACACGCAGTTCGACGTCGGAAAAATGACGATAGAAATCGACGATCATCTGCCGGGTCCGTTCCGGCTTAACGATGTTATCCACCGCGATAGCGAGATGTCCGCGCCAGCCGTTGGCGATCTGCTGGCACTGCTCACGGGTGATCTGCATTTTTTTGATAACAGACCGGCCTTCCTTCAAAAACCACGCGCCGGCAGGCGTGAGCTCCACGTCGCGATGACGCCGCTCGAACAGCGGGACTGCCAGCCACGCTTCCAGCTGGCGCACCGTATAGCTGATAGCCGAGGGAACGCGGTGCAACTCCTGGGCGGCACCAGTAAAGCTGCCGTTACGCGCCACGGCATCAACCACTTCAAGGGAATAATCTGACCACATCTTTAGCCTGCAAATTTTTTGAATGCACCCTCCAAATATTAGCGTTTCACAAGCCGCTTTGCACTCCCTACACTCTGCGCCAACGTACACCTGCCTCCTCAGGAGAAAAAAAGTGCAACCCAGGAAAGGATTTTTAGTCTGGCTCGGCGGCTTAAGCGTGCTGGGCTTTTTGGCGACCGACATGTATCTGCCCGCCTTCGCCGCGATGCAGGAAGATTTGCAAACTCCTGCCGCCGCCATCAGCGCCAGTTTGAGTTTATTCCTTGCAGGTTTTGCTTTTGCGCAACTACTCTGGGGACCGCTCTCTGATCGTTTTGGCCGTAAGCCCGTTCTGTTGCTGGGACTGGCGATTTTTGCCGTAGGCTGTCTGGGCATGCTGTGGGTCCGCGATGCCGCCTGGTTATTGGTGTTGCGCTTTATTCAGGCGGTCGGCGTCTGTGCCGCAGCGGTCACCTGGCAGGCGCTGGTGACCGATTACTACCCCGCCTCACGCACTAACCGCATTTTCGCCACCATCATGCCGCTGGTCGGCCTGTCTCCGGCGCTCGCTCCGCTGCTGGGCAGCTGGATCCTGGCGCATTTCGACTGGCAGGCCATTTTCGCCACGCTCTTTGCGATCACGCTGGTCCTGATGCTGCCCGCGTTCGGGCTTAAACCTGCGCATAAAAAAGAGACGCATCCGGACGCGAAGCCCATCACCTTTACCTCTTTACTGCGGTCGAAAGCCTATCGCGGTAACGTGCTGATTTATGCCGCCTGCTCTGCCAGCTTCTTTGCCTGGCTGACCGGTTCACCGTTCATTCTGCATGACATGGGCTACAGCCCGGCGGCTATCGGCCTGAGCTATGTACCACAGACCATCGCCTTCCTGGTGGGTGGCTATGGCTGTCGCGCCGCGCTGCAAAAATGGGAAGGCCAGCAGATGCTGCCCTGGCTGCTGGTGCTGTATGCGCTAAGCGTGATTGCGACCTGGGCTGTCGGCTTTATTCCCGGCGCCGGGCTTGCAGAAATTTTGATTCCGTTCTGCGTCATGGCGATCGCTAACGGGGCCATTTACCCTATTGTTGTAGCCCAGGCGCTGCGTCCATTCCCTCAGGCGACAGGCCGCGCTGCCGCGCTGCAAAATACCCTGCAACTTGGCCTGTGCTTCCTGGCAAGTCTCGTGGTCTCTGCATTGATTGCAACCCCGCTGCTCACCACCACCAGCGTGATGCTGGTCACCGTTGTGCTGGCAGGATTGGGTTATCGCATGCAGTCCTCCGCCCATCGCGAGCAGAGTGAAAACGCGCAGACAGAAACGTCGCACGCCTGATTACGCGGGAAACTATGTTAAAAACCAGTGATTAGGTTGCTAACAATTTTCTGTTGAATCACCAAATTTTGCGGCCTATACTGAATTTGGTTCGATTAAATACGATAAATATTAAGTGTTAACGGGAGCCGGAGCGCTCCCGTTTTACCATGGAAGGCATTTCGGCAAGGGTTATCTCCCTTCCTCTGTTCTACGTCGGATATTAGCCTCGCGGGCATTTACCGTGAGATTTCTCACAAACCAAAAAAGCGTCTACGCTGTTTTAAGGTTCTGATCACAGCAAGGTGATGGAGAAGCTATGAGTTCATCGTGTATAGAAGAAGTCAGCGTTCCGGACGATAACTGGTCCCGGATCGTCAGTGAACTGTTGGGACGTGCGGGCATTACGATTAATGGCTCATCCCCCTCCGACCCCCAGATTAAACATCCCGATTTTTTCAAACGCGTGTTACAGGAGGGATCGTTAGGGCTGGGTGAAAGCTATATGGACGGCTGGTGGGAGTGTGAGCGGCTGGATATGTTCTTCTCCAGCGTTTTACGCGCCGGTCTTGAAAATCAGCTCCCTCGTCATTTCAAAGATACGTTACGTATCGCCTCCGCCCGCCTGTTCAATCTGCAAAGTAAAAAGCGCGCGTGGATCGTCGGTAAAGAGCATTATGACCTGGGCAACGATCTTTTCAGCCGTATGCTCGACCCGTTAATGCAGTACTCCTGCGGATACTGGAAAAAAGCGACAACCCTGGAAGAGGCGCAGCAGGATAAGCTACAGCTGATTTGCGATAAGTTGCAGTTGCAGCCCGGCATGCGCGTGCTGGACATCGGCTGTGGTTGGGGCGGCCTTGCCTGGTTTATGGCGAAACATTATGGTGTCAGCGTAGTCGGCGTCACGATTTCAGCTGAACAGCAGAAGATGGCACAGGAACGGTGTCTGGGTCTGGATGTCGATATTCGGCTTCAGGATTACCGCGACCTGAATGAGCAGTTCGATCGGATTGTTTCCGTGGGTATGTTCGAGCACGTGGGGCCAAAGAACTACAAGACTTATTTCGACGTCGCCGACCATAACCTGAAGCCTGACGGAATTTTCCTGCTACACACCATCGGCTCTAAACGCACCGATAACAATGTGGATCCCTGGATCAACAAATATATCTTCCCGAATGGTTGTTTACCCTCTGTTCGCCAGATTGCGAACGCCAGCGAACCGCATTTTATTGTGGAAGACTGGCATAACTTCGGCGCAGATTACGACACCACGCTGATGACCTGGCATGAACGTTTCCAGGCTGCATGGCCTGAAATCGCCGACAACTATTCGGAACGATTCAAACGGATGTTTAGCTATTATCTGAATGCCTGCGCGGGTGCGTTCCGCGCGCGGGATATACAGCTGTGGCAGGTGGTGTTTAGTCGTGGGATTGAGCACGGCCTGCGCGTGGCCCGCTGAAAAATAACCCCGGGTAACCGGGGTTATTTTTTATTCTTCTTCCACGGCCTTTATTATCGCCGCCTCTTTCGCCGCCAGCACGCGCTCAACGGTATCTACGACCGCCTGGGTCTGCGGATCAATTTCGATATTTACGCGCTGCCCCAGTTTTTTTGCGCCAAGCGTAGTACGTTGCAGCGTTTCAGGAATTAAATGCACGCAAAAACGCGTTGGCGTCACTTCACCGACGGTCAGACTAATCCCATCGATGCCAATAAATCCTTTATAAAGGATGTATTTCATTAATGACGGATCCTGCACCTTAAACCAGATTTGACGGTTATTTTCCGAGGTCACGATTTTCGCCACTTCTGCAGTGGTCATAATATGGCCGGACATCAGATGCCCGCCAATCTCATCGCTGAATTTCGCCGCACGTTCAACGTTGACGGTATCCCCCACCACCAGCTCACCCAGGTTAGTGATGCGCAGCGTCTCTTTCATTAAATCAAAGCTTATCTGGTTACCGTTAATTTCGGTCACCGTCAGGCAGCAGCCGTTATGCGCTATCGACGCCCCGGTTTCAATGCCGTCGAGCATATATTCAGGCAGCTCAACTACGTGAGTGCGGAAATTCGGTTTTTCATCAATGGACACCACTTTGGCAGTGCCCTGCACAATACCAGTAAACATGCTTACAGCTCCTGTTCATTCCGAACGGCGATGACACCGTATAATCCCACCACAATAACAGTTGAAAAAACAGGTTGCCAGTGATGCGCAATTTCTGGCGATTTTTTCACTAGATAATTAGTTAAACCCCGCTACAATAGCTGGCATCCCTCTGTTTTTTCTTCTTGCTGCCAGTAACGGCGGCCTTTTTAGTCTCTCAAATAACTACAATACAAAGGTGTTCACGTGCAGAAGTATATGATCGAAGCGCGTCAGTTATTGGCACTGGCCATACCGGTGATCGTCGCGCAGGTAGCCCAAACCGCAATGGGATTTGTGGATACGGTAATGGCCGGTGGTTACAGCGCCACCGATATGGCCGCCGTGGCGATCGGAACCTCAATCTGGCTCCCGGCCATTCTGTTTGGTCACGGCCTGCTGCTGGCGCTGACGCCCGTTATCGCGCAGCTTAACGGCTCCGGTCGACGCGACCGCGTAGCCCATCAGGTGCGCCAGGGCTTCTGGCTGGCCGGGGGTGTCTCCGTCCTGATTATGATCGTCCTGTGGAACGCCGGGTATATTATCCGCGCCATGCATAATATCGACCCGGCGCTGGCAGATAAAGCAGTCGGTTATCTGCGCGCCTTGCTCTGGGGCGCGCCCGGTTATCTCTTCTTCCAGGTGGCTCGTAACCAGTGTGAAGGGCTGGCAAAAACCAAGCCGGGCATGGTGATGGGCTTTATCGGCTTGCTGGTGAACATTCCCGTGAACTACATCTTCATCTACGGTCATTTTGGCATGCCGGAACTCGGCGGCGTGGGCTGTGGCGTGGCGACGGCTGCGGTGTACTGGGTGATGTTCGGCTGTATGCTCACCTACGTTAAACATGCGCGATCCATGCGCGACATTCGTAACGACACCGCCTTTAGCACGCCTGACTGGTCGATGATGAGCCGCCTTACCCAACTGGGTCTGCCCATTGCGCTGGCGCTGTTCTTTGAAGTGACGCTGTTTGCCGTTGTCGCCCTGCTGGTCTCGCCGTTAGGGATTATTGACGTGGCAGGCCACCAGATCGCCCTGAACTTCAGCTCTTTGATGTTCGTCCTGCCGATGTCCCTGGCTGCTGCGGTGACGATTCGCGTGGGCTTCCGTCTGGGGCAAGGCTCGACGCTGGATGCGCAAACGGCAGCCCGCACCGGGCTGGGCGTCGGCGTCTGCATGGCAGTCTGTACCGCGCTCTTTACTGTGCTGTTGCGTGAGCAAATTGCCCTGCTCTATAACGACAACCCGGAAGTAGTGACCCTGGCCTCGCATTTGATGCTGCTGGCGGCCATTTACCAGATCTCTGACTCCATCCAGGTAATTGGCAGCGGCGTGCTGCGTGGGTATAAAGATACGCGTTCCATCTTCTTTATCACCTTTATCGCTTACTGGGTTCTGGGCCTGCCGAGTGGGTATATTCTGGCGCTCACGGATCTGGTGGTGGATCGCATGGGGCCAGCCGGATTCTGGATGGGCTTTATCATCGGCTTAACGTCTGCAGCCATTATGATGATGCTGCGCATGCGCTTCCTGCAACGTCAGTCGTCTGCGGTAATTTTGCAACGCGCTGCGCGTTAATGACACAGTAGCCGCCGGCTGGCGGCTACTTTCTCTTCACTTTGCGCGGTAATGAAGCAATCGCGTGAAATCAGAGAGAAAAATGCATTTTCCCTCTTGCCACCTTGGGGCTGTGCCGCTAATATTCGTCCCCGTTGTCACCGACAACACAATGCGTTCATAGCTCAGTTGGTTAGAGCACCACCTTGACATGGTGGGGGTCGTTGGTTCGAGTCCAATTGAACGCACCATTCTGCGTCCGTAGCTCAGTTGGTTAGAGCACCACCTTGACATGGTGGGGGTCGGTGGTTCGAGTCCACTCGGACGCACCATTTCAGTCCTGAAATGGTGCAAAAATCCTCTTCTGAACGTCTTAATTTTTCCCTTCATTGAATGACTTAACCTTTCTCCTGCTACGCTTATTCTATGGTTCAGAAACGCAGGAACGCTTTCGATGAAAAAAATCGCCATTATCGGCTCAGGCCCAACAGGGATTTACACCTTTTACTCACTTCTTAACAACGCAGCACCGCTGTCGATCACCGTGTTCGAAAAAGCAGACCAACCCGGCGTAGGGATGCCCTACAGCGACGAGGATAACTCCCGGCTGATGCTGGCGAATATCGCCAGTATCGAAATCCCGCCCATTTTTATCACCTACCTCGACTGGCTCAAACAGCAGAGTGAAGCCCATCTTGCCCGCTATAACGTCGACAAAGACAGACTGAATGACCGGCAGTTTCTGCCGCGTATTCTGCTGGGTGAATATTTTCACGACCGCTTTCTCGCCGTCGTTGCCGAGGCGAAAAAGGCTGGGTTTCATATCGAGGTTCATCCCAACGCAGAAGTCACTGATATTAAGGCTGATGCAGACGGCGTGGCCCTATCAGTGAACGATGCCCCTTTCTCAAGGCGGTTTGATCTTGCAGTGGTCGCCACCGGTCACGTCTGGCCTGATGAAGATGAATCCACCCGCGACTATTTCCCAAGCCCATGGTCAGGGCTGATGGACGCGGATATCCGAGCCTGTGAGGTGGGGATTATGGGTACCTCCCTCAGCGGACTGGACGCTGCTATGGCGGTAGTAATGCAGCATGGTCGGTTTAGCGGGGAGCAGTTCGTTGTCAATAAAGGTAGTGAGGGGCTAAACATCACGCTGATGTCCCGCTCGGGCGTTCTTCCGGAGGCCGACTTTTACTGCCCTATCCCTTATGAACCGCTGTCGGTGTTAACGGAGTCTGTGGCAGAAAGCGAAATTGCCAAAGGCCCTGACGGGCTGCTTGACCGCATCTTTGCGCTGATGGTGAAAGAGCTTGAGCTGGCCGATCCGCGCTGGTGCCAGGCGATAGCGATCGGCACGCTGAATGCTGACACGCTTCGTGATGTCTGGTTTGAGGATCGTAAAAAGCATGGTCCTTTCACCTGGGCCGAAGCGAATCTGAAAGAAGTGGAGCGCAACAAGTGCGAGAAACGCACCGTTGCCTGGCGCTATACCGTGCTTCGTCTGCATGAAGTAGTTCAGGCCATTGTCCCTTCACTCAATGAACGTGACAGAGAACGGTTTAAATCCGGGCTGGAGCGTGTGTTTATTGATAACTATGCCGCCATTCCACCGCAGTCTATCCGCCGGTTACTGGCACTGCGCGAGGCAGGGATCATTAGCGTAGTCGCACTCGGTGATGATTACGCCCTGGATATCGGCAGCGATCAGACCGTCATCACCACGAAAGAAAAGCGTTATCGCTTCGACGTCTTTATCGATGCCCGCGGGCAGAAACCGCTCAGAAATAAGGATATTCCCTTCCCGACGCTGCGCAAACAGCTTGAGGAAACGGGGGATGAGATACCGGACGTGGGGGAAGACTACACGTTGCTGTCACCTGCGTCTCTGCGCGGACGTATCGCTTTTGGGGCGATCCCCTGGCTGATGCACGATCATCCGTTTGTTCAGGGTTTGTCTGAGTGCGCTGAAATTGGTAAAGCGATGGCGAAAGCGGCGGGGAATCCTGCGTCGGGCGTGCGACGAAAATTACCTTTCATGGAGTTTTAACAGGGCTTCCCTGCCCTGCGGTGTCGGATTACTCGAAGAAGACTTCCGGGTTTTCCGACAACGACACGAAGGTTTTAGTGTTCTTGTCCAGGGCAAGGATTTTGCCGCTTTCGATGTCATACACCCAGCCGTGCAGGCGAATGGCGTTGTTGCGCAGGCCTACCGCCACCGACGGATGGGTCTTGATGTTGCTCAGCTGAGCAAAGACGTTCTCCTGCACCATCGCATTCACTTTATCGATTGGCTGATCCCAGGTTTTCTTCTCAACCACCGCTTTTGCCGCATCAGAATAGCGCAGCCAGTGGGAAACGGCTGGCATCGGCTCCAGATCGGCGTTGTCAGCAATCGCCTTCATCGCGCCGCAGTTGGAGTGGCCGCAAATAACAATATCGGTCACGCCAAGGGCCACTACCGCGTATTCGATGGTTGCAGAGACACCGCCAGGCTCCGGCCCGAACGGTGGCACAATGTTGCCCGCGTTTCGAATGACAAAGAGCTGTCCTGGCTCCTGCTGCGTGACCAGTTCCGGAACCAGACGGCTGTCGGAGCAGGAGATAAACAGCGCTTTGGGATTCTGACTGGACGCTAAACTACGAAAAAGCTCTTTACGTTGCGGGAAAATCTCTTTTTGAAAGCTGAGAAAACCTTCAATGATATGTTGCATAGCCATTTCTCTTTAATCTGTTTTAGTTTAGGTATGATCGCGATCACACTCGTAAAATTTAACCACCGTGCCTTAGCGGAGACAAGCAATATATTTCTGGCCCGACCGCTGCACAATCTCATCTGCGTTCGCCGGGATGTTTTGCCCTTCAAAGGCCCCGTACAGTCGCTGGTACGTTTTCCCGGTCAGTCGACCGATCACCGATTCAACGGTGCGGGCAGGCAGCGGCAGCATATTCGGATAACTCCACATAAACGACACGGCGTCCTTACCAGGCGTAACCTGCAAAATATCACCGGCCAGCAGAACGCCGTCGCCTGACTGCCAGTGCAGCACCGTGCCGCCTGCAAAATGTCCGCCCAGACGCAGCAGCGTCACCGACGGCAAAATCTCCAGGGCGTCATCCTCCCAGAAGCGTATCGCCGGACTGTCACGCATCACCCACTGCCGATCGCTGGCTTGCAGGTAGATCGGCGCGTTAAACGCGGCGGCCCACTCCTGCATGGTGGTGTAGTAATGCGGGTGCGAAATCGCGATCGCGCTGATGCCCCCGAGCGCGTCAACTAACGCTCTGGTCGCCGGATCGAGGTTGGCGATGCAGTCCCACAGAACATTGCCCTGCGGCGTACTCAGCAGAAGCGCCCGCTGGTTGATGGCAAAAGCGGGAACGGTTTTGATGCTGAACAGCCGCGGCTCCAGCTGTTGCCATTTGTTGGTGTGCGTGGTCGTAAGGCTGTCGAAGTCCGTCCATGCCTGGCCCGTCACCGGGACATACTGGCGCTCATCGTCGCAAATCGGGCAGTTTTTGGGCTGTTCATCGTAAGCGGTACCGCAGGTTTTACAGAGTGTAATCATCGGCTTTCCTCAGCAATAAAGCACTGAGTATGGCAAGGATTATCCATATGTGCTGAGGGGTGCCTGGCCCGCTTTTTTTGACTTATACTGTGCCAGTATCAAAAACTGAATAACGCAGGTGGCACATGGAAATTGATCTCGATAACTTAGTCTTTAACGGGCTGGATGAAGCAGAAGAGCGCAACGCGGAACGTCTCGACGATGCGGATAAAAAAGCCCAGGCGATTGTCGCCGATGACGACTGCGGCGATGCCTGCAAGATCTGAATACAGAGCACCGGCCATGCCGGTGCTTTTTTTATGAATACATTTGCTACCCGCTATCAGATCTCCGGCGTTTTGCTAAACCCGGTCAGCATCAGGATCAGGCTTTGTTGAGATGACCCCGTCTCAAACTGATAGTGGTTTCCCTGACGATCGCCGCCGATATACCACGAAATTTCAGTTTTCCCTTCTGCCAGCGCCTTGCGTACCGCTTTATCGACATCCACCATCCGGTATTCGCGGGAGTGGTTCAGGTAAAGCACCGCATCCGAGCGATAGTTGCAGGGCGGCCGTAAATGCCAGCTCACGGTGGCCGGATCCCAGTCGTTGCTCGCCGGATAGAAGAAGATTTGATCCGCACCGTTGGTTTCCACTTTCCCGCCATAAATTCTCACGCGGTATTTAAACTGGGCAGGATCCTGTCCGGCAGGCAGCGGAGGAATGTTGAACTTCACCAGCGACAATGTTTCGCTGTTTTTCGTGCGTCCACCGTTCTTCCAGTTATCCTGCACCAGTAAGACCTGGGGATCGGGTTGTGAAAGTGCGGGTTCCATGCTGCTGAGCCAGACGTTGGCCTTCGCTTTTGAATAACCATACGGCACGGTGGTGCCGCAATCCATTCCGCGGTTCATGCACAGGTCGGTCATAAAGCGCGCGGCATCTTCCGTCCAGCCGTTCATGAAGTCAGCATGCGCCGTATACAGGCTCCCCCATCGCTCTTCACGTTCACTGCCATGCATGGTGGGGTCGAGGGAAAGCTGGACTTTACTGGTATCCAGAGAGCTAATTGTCGGAAGCACGTACGCAATATTCATGTTCACCGTCGGGATCTTCACCGGGAAGGCGGACGGACACTGTCCTTTCGTATCGTAGGTGGCGTTAGCCAGGCCGTGGGCGGGCTTCAGGTTGACCCCGTCCCAGCAGTTCGGGAACTGAATGCCGATATTAAACTGCACGGCATCCTTCGCCTTGCGTAAGCCGCAGACTTCACCCGTTCTGGTGGTGTAGCCCTTGCCGTTGGCGCATAAAAAGGTGATATGTGGATTTGGCGCGGTGCCGTGATGATCGCCCGCCAGCAGCGACAGCCCCGCCGGGAACGGGTGCAGCGGCCAGGCGTCAACGTTCGATGCCTGATAATAGGTTTTTTGATAGGCGGGTTTGACCACCGTTCCGTCCAGTAATTTTAGCGACGGAGCCCAGTAGGCCGAGCTGTCTGCTTTGTTATCGCAGGTGGTCTTTTCCTGGGTACGCAGCGATTCACGGCTGGAGTAAGCATCCGTTTGCACGTTACCAAAAAAATCGTGCAGCATGGCCTCGTTGGGCATGCCGTACATCATAATGGCATCATCGCCGAGGGTATGGGAATAACTGCATACAACATGCGCCTGTGGACCAGCGTGTGCCGCCTGCATGGCAAGCAATAGCACGGTGGCAGAAAGCGCGGGGGTTAATACTGTCCGTTTCATTATCATCTCCATCTGAGAAAGGAGATAGTGGTAACAAAACGGCTATCGTTTACCGAGGATTAGCCAGGGCATTTTTCCCTTCATTCTCACTTTACACGCATCACGCACAGCTCATTCCAGTACATTTCGCGCGTCCGGCGAAGTTCAGCGTGACGTTTTAACATAGAACCACTCCGGGTCGATGTTGGCTACGTCCACGCCATAGAGGCTGGCGACAGGCAGTATTGACTCAAGAACACGTTGCGCGCTGTTCTCCGCATTCGCTGGTCGGGGCGCAAAAAACCGCCGTAACGTGCTTATCCATTTTTTCATCGTCATTACCCTTCTCGCTTAACCTGGACTCAGTTAAACACGCCTTCATCATGAAGAGGAAATAACAATAATGACTGTTGATATGCGGGATCTGAAAAACTCGCGAGACGCTTCGTCCTAACCGGCCAGCGCTTTAACCACCGTTTCCATCGCTTTGGTGGTCAACTCACTGCGCTTAACGCGCTGGTTCGCCAGCGCGGTACGCAGTACCCCGGCAATCACGATATGCTTGGGCTCCTGCCCTAAGTCACGCATCTCCAGAACGACCTTGCCTACCACCCGACACATCTCCTGGTACAGCGCTTCGTCTTTGGTCACATTGCCCATTGCCATCACTCCGTTGCCCTAAACCGTCAGCTTAAATCATTCGTCGGCTGGATACAAAAAAGAAGCCCGGCGTGTTGTTCGCCGGGCTTCGTCTGGAAAATCAGGCGATTAGTTGTTTACCGGGATGACCGCGCCTTTGTATTTGGTGCGGATCCAGTCCTGAATCTCTTTGGAGTGCAGCACGTTCACCAGCGCGACGATATCCTTCTTCTTCTCATCACCGCGATGAACGGTAATGATGTTGGCGTACGGGTTATTCTCACCGCTTTCAACCGCAATTGGATCGTGGACCGGATCCAGACCAGCATCAATTGCGTAGTTGGCGTTGATCACCACCGCAGCACCTTCGTCGTTGTTGTACATCTGCGGCAGCAGAGATGCCTCGACGTTAGGGGTGAATTGCAGCTTTTTCGGGTTCTCCACAATATCGCTGATGCGCGCGGTCACTTTATCGATGCCTGGCTTCAGTTTGATCACGCCCTCTTTTTCGAAGATGGAGAGAATACGCCCTTCCTCGGAAACCGCATCACGCATGATGATTTTGCCGCCTTCCGGCAGATCCTTCAGCGATTTGTATTTTTTTGAATAGATACCGATCGGCTCAATGTGGATTGCGCCTGCACTGACAAAATCATAATCCTTATCGCCCGCATGATCTTTAAGCACGCTGTTCAGGTAAGGGATGTGCTGGAAATAGTTGGCATCAATGTCATGCCCTGCCAGCGCCGTGTTTGGCAGAATGTAGTCCTGGAACGGTTTAATCTCCAGTTCAATACCCTGCTTCGCCAGAATCGGCTTAGCCTGCTCCAGAATTTCCGCGTGCGGGGTGTTGGACGCCCCCACGGTGAGCGTGTCCGCCCAGGAGGCAAAGCTCAGGGCGCTCAGGGTGGCTGCGGCGATCAGTGTCAGTGTCTTTTTCATGATGTGGTTCCTGTGTGTATTTATTAGCGTTTATCTAACAGTGAAGTAATGGCATCGCCGCAGAACTGGATAATGAACACGATGATCAGAATGGTCACCGTTGCCACCAGCGTGACGTCACCATGGTTGCGCTGGAATCCTTCCAGATAAGCCAGATTTCCCAAACCGCCGGCACCTATCACCCCCGCCATTGCGCTGTAGCTCACCAGCGCAATCAGCGTCACCGTCATACCTGAAACCAGTGCGGGTGAAGATTCCGGCAGTAAAACCCGAAACACTAACGTGCTCAGCCGCGCGCCCATCGAACGCGTGGCTTCAATTACCCCTTTATCCACTTCCCGCAGGGCAATCTCGACCAGACGGGCGTAGAACGGCGCGGCGCCCACAATCAGGGCGGGCAGCGCAGCGTTAGCGCCGAGAATGGTCCCCACAACGGTCTTGGTGAACGGGATCAGCAGAACAATGAGAATGATGAACGGAATCGAGCGGAACACGTTCACCACAATCGACATCACGCTGTAGACCGTGCGGTTGTGGAATAACCCGCCGCGGGCGGTTAAAAACAGCGCCAGACCGAGCGCGATCCCCAGAACAAACGTCGCCACGCCGGAAAGCGCGGTCATGTAGAGCGTCTCCTGGGTTGCAGCCCAAAGCTGATCCCACTTCAGGTGCGGAAAGAGTTCTTCAGCCATGCTTGATTACCTCGCCTTCAATATCGCTTTGCTTCAGGTCGGCGAGGATATTGTTCAGTTGTTCATCCGATGCCACCACGTGCACCCAGAGCTGCCCGAAAACACCGTGGGCGGTTTGCGTCATTTTGCCGTGCAGGATGTTAAACGGCAGGCCGTAGCGCAGGGTCAGTTCACCGACGATCGGCCTGTGCGTGCTGTGCCCGGTGAAGGTGAGCTTGATGACCGCGCCCTCCAGCTCATTTGCCAGTTCGGTATTGAAGGTCTCTTCCTCCGCGTACTGGCTCACCTGGCGGACAAACTGCCGGGTGATCGGCTGCTGAGGATGCGTAAACACGCTGAGTACCTCCCCCTCTTCCACCACCTTGCCGTTCTCCATTACCGCCACGCGGTCGCAGATTTTGCGCACCACGTGCATCTCATGCGTAATGAGTACGATGGTCAGGTTAAAACGACGGTTAATGTCCAGGAGCAGATCGAGGATCTGATCGGTGGTCTGCGGATCCAGCGCCGAGGTGGCTTCGTCACACAGCAGTACGTCCGGATGATTGGCCAGCGCGCGGGCAATGCCCACACGCTGTTTTTGCCCGCCGCTCAGCTGCGACGGGTAGGCATTCTCGCGCCCCTTCAGGCCGACCAGCTCCACCAGCTCGGCAACGCGAGCCTGGATTTGCGCTTTTGGCACACCGGCAATTTGCATTGAAAAGGCGATGTTTTCCTTCACCGTGCGCGACCAGAGCAGATTAAAGTGCTGGAACACCATGCTGATTTTCAGGCGTGCCTGACGCAGCGCTTCTCCCTTCGCGGCGGATATATCCTGACCGTTAATGGTGACGCTGCCGGCGCTGGGCTTTTCCAGACCGTTCAGCAGACGGATAAGCGTACTTTTCCCGGCCCCGCTGTAACCAATGATCCCGTAAATCTGTCCCTGCTCTATCGTCAAGTTGACGTTATCAACGGCTGTCAGCGCCAGCTTCCCGTTGTCAAAAACCTTCGAAATATTACTGAGTACGATCATTCTTATTCGTTATCCGTTACGCATATAGCGGTTTAGCAGTATGGATGTCCAAAAGATAGTAAACAGCCGTTATCAGCTTTTAAATGACCAAAAAAGAATTTCTTATAATGCGGCGGAATAAGCAGCGAACTGGCGGGTGAAAAGCATTTAGATGAATATCTGCAATAATTATCTGCCTTTTGCATATCAGGTCTCATTCATCCGACGAAATTGGTTAATTTTTCAGCACTATGTGCTGATATAGCCATCCTCACATCCGGACTACTTTACGTCTTGCTGTCTTTCCACCCAAAAACATAAGGATTATTCCTTTCTGTTCTAAAACCCAGTGAAACGTTCTTTATTGAGAAAATTTCATGGTCCTATCATCCGGTCATCACCTCTTCACAGGACATGACCATGACGCTTTACCACTCCGTCACCGAACTAATTGGCCATACGCCACTCATCCAGCTGCACAAGCTGGATACCGGCCCCTGCTCGCTGTTTCTGAAGCTGGAAAATCAGAATCCAGGCGGCTCGATTAAAGACCGCGTCGCGCTGTCGATGATTAACGAAGCCGAGCGTACGGGCCAGCTACGGCCCGGCGGCACCATTATTGAAGCCACGGCGGGGAACACCGGTCTGGGGCTGGCGTTGATTGCGGCGCAGAAGGGCTACTCGCTGATTCTGGTGGTGCCGGACAAAATGAGCCGCGAGAAGATTTTCCACCTGCGGGCGTTAGGGGCGCAGGTCGTGCTGACCCGCTCGGATGTGAATAAAGGGCATCCGGCCTACTACCAGGATTATGCCCGGCGGCTGGCGAATGAACTGCCAGGCGCGTTTTATATCGACCAGTTCAATAACGCAGCCAATCCGCTGGCGCACCGCACCACTACCGCACCGGAACTGTTTGAACAGCTTGACGGCCAGATCGATGCCATCGTCGTCGGCGTAGGGTCCGGCGGTACGCTGGGGGGCTTACAGGCGTGGTTTGCAGAACATTCGCCGCAGACGGAATTTGTGCTTGCCGATCCGGCCGGGTCGGTGCTGGCGGACCAGGTTGAGACCGGACGCCATCACGATGCCGGATCGTGGCTGGTTGAGGGGATTGGCGAAGACTTTATCCCTCCGCTGGCGCACATCGAAGGGGTTAACCGCGCCTGGCGCATTACCGATCGCGAGGCGTTCACCACCGCCCGCGATCTGCTAAAAACGGAAGGGATCCTGGCAGGCTCCTCCACCGGCACGCTGCTGGCGGCGGCGCTGAAATATTGCCAGGCGCAGACTACGCCAAAACGTGTGGTCACCTTCGCCTGCGACAGCGGCAATAAATACCTCTCGAAGATGTTCAACGACGACTGGATGCGCCAGCAGGGGTTGATTTCGCGTCCGCAGGCAGGCGATCTCTCGGACTATATTGCCCTGCGCCACGATGAAGGCGCGACGGTGACTGCCGCCCCGGACGACACGCTTTCCACCGTGCTGGCCCGCATGCGCCTGTACGACATCTCCCAGCTGCCGGTGCTCGATAACAACAAGGTCGTCGGCATCATCGACGAGTGGGACCTGCTGCGGCACATCGGGGGAGATGCCGATCGCTTCTCTCTCCCCATGACGGCGGCCATGACGCGTCAGGTCGAATATCTGGATAAGCAGGCCCCGGAGAGCGCCCTGTACACCATCTTTGACCGTGGCCTGGTGGCGATTATTTATGACGAAGACCGCTTTCTGGGTCTGATCACACGCAGTGACGTACTCACCACCTGGCGTAACCGCCTGACGAAATAAAAGGAGCAAAAGATGAAAAACCTGGCCACCCTCAGCGTTCACAGCGGTGAGTATTACGACACGCACGGCGCCGTGATGCCGCCAATTTACGCCACGTCGACGTTTGCGCAACCGGCACCGGGTGAACATACCGGCTACGAATACTCCCGGAGCGGCAACCCAACCCGCCATGCGCTGGAGACCGCCATCGCCGAACTGGAAGGCGGCACGCGCGGGTACGCCTTCGCGTCAGGGCTGGCGGCCATTTCCACCGTGCTCGAACTGCTGGATAAAGACAGCCATATCGTTGCCATTGACGACGTGTATGGCGGTACGTATCGCCTGATCGAAAACGTGCGCAAGCGCAGCACCGGGTTACAGGTGAGCTGGGTTAAGCCGGACGATGTAGCCGGACTTGAGGCCGCCATTCGCCCGAACACCCGCATGATCTGGGTGGAAACGCCGACGAACCCGCTGCTGAAACTGGCCGACCTGGAGGCCATCGCAGACATTGCCCGGCGCCATAATGCGATCAGCGTGGCGGATAATACCTTCGCCTCCCCGGTCATTCACCGGCCGCTGGAGGTGGGGTTCGACATTGTGGTTCACTCCGCCACCAAATATCTTAACGGTCATTCAGACGTGGTTGCCGGGCTGGCTGTTGTCGGGGCAAATAAGGATCTCGCGGAGCGTCTGGGCTATCTGCAAAACGCGGTTGGCGGCGTTCTGGATCCGTTCAGCAGCTTCCTGACGCTACGGGGGATTCGCACCCTCGCCCTGCGCGTTGAGAAGCACAGCGCCAACGCGCTGGCGATTGCGCAATGGCTGGAGCAGCATCCGCAGGTAGAGAGCGTGCTCTATCCCGGGCTGGAGTCACACCCCCAGTATGCGCTTGCCCGCAGACAAATGGCGCTGCCGGGCGGCATGATCTCCGTTGTGATTAAAGGCGATGCGCAACGCGCGACAGAGGTGATTCGTCATCTTACGCTCTTTACCCTGGCGGAAAGCCTGGGCGGGGTGGAGAGTCTGGTGAGCCAGCCCTACAGCATGACCCACGCCTCCATTCCACTGGCGCAGCGTCTTGCAAACGGCATTGTGCCGCAGCTGATACGCCTGTCGGTGGGGATTGAGGATGCGGAGGATCTGATCGCCGACCTTCAACAGGCGCTGGAAAAGTGAGCAAAAAACGGCGGGCGTTGCGCCTGCCGTCATAAGATGACATTAGGCCTTAACGCCTTGATAACAAACTTATGTGAATCTGCACAGATTGTTTTTGAAACGCTGTTTCCATTTTCCTTTTTACTGTGAATCAGCGTATAATGCGCGCCAAATCCCTGGTGAATGGTTTCAGCGCTTGGAATACAAAAAACAACGTACAACTTCTCCTCTCATTCGTTGGGCTGGCACTCAGGCACACTTTCTTCTGCACGCTCATTTGATGTCACCTATTCTTAGTGCGTGTCATATACTCTTTCGCAACACAGGTTTGACTCCGCGGCGGTGCGCCCCCGGAGCGAGATTTCCATATCCTTCCCAACTTAAAGACTAAGACTGTCATGAAAAAGACGAAAATTGTTTGTACTATCGGCCCGAAAACCGAATCCGAAGAGATGCTGAGCAAAATGCTGGATGCCGGCATGAACGTGATGCGTCTGAACTTCTCCCACGGCGACTATGCTGAACACGGTCAGCGTATTCAGAACTTGCGCAACGTGATGAGCAAGACCGGGAAAAAAGCGGCAATCCTGCTCGACACCAAAGGTCCTGAAATCCGCACCATCAAACTGGAAGGCGGTAACGACGTTTCCCTGAAAGCGGGCCAGACCTTCACCTTCACCACCGACAAATCCGTTGTAGGTAATAACGAAATCGTTGCCGTGACCTACGAAGGCTTCACCAGCGATCTGTCCGTTGGCAACACCGTGCTGGTAGATGACGGCCTGATCGGCATGGAAGTGACCGCGATTGAAGGTAACAAGGTTATCTGTAAAGTGCTGAACAACGGCGATCTGGGCGAAAACAAAGGCGTTAACCTGCCGGGTGTGTCCATTGCTCTGCCAGCGCTGGCTGAAAAAGACAAACAAGACCTGATCTTCGGCTGCGAACAAGGTGTGGACTTCGTTGCGGCGTCCTTCATCCGTAAACGTTCTGACGTGGTTGAGATCCGTGAGCACCTGAAAGCGCACGGCGGTGAGAACATTCAGATCATCTCCAAGATCGAAAACCAGGAAGGCCTGAACAACTTCGACGAAATCCTTGAAGCGTCTGACGGTATCATGGTAGCGCGTGGCGACCTGGGCGTAGAAATCCCGGTTGAAGAAGTGATCTTCGCGCAGAAGATGATGATCGAGAAATGCGTTCGCGCGCGTAAAGTGGTTATCACCGCAACGCAGATGCTGGACTCCATGATCAAAAACCCACGCCCTACCCGTGCTGAAGCCGGCGACGTGGCGAACGCCATCCTCGACGGTACCGATGCCGTTATGCTGTCTGGCGAATCTGCAAAAGGGAAATACCCTCTGGAAGCGGTCGGCATCATGGCGACCATCTGTGAGCGTACCGACCGCGTGATGAAAAGCCGTCTGGATTACAACAACGACAGCCGTAAACTGCGCATCACCGAAGCCGTGTGCCGTGGTGCGGTAGAAACCGCCGAGAAACTGGAAGCCCCACTGATTGTCGTGGCGACCCAGGGCGGTAAATCTGCGCGTGCCGTGCGTAAATACTTCCCGGATGCGACCATTCTGGCGCTGACCACCAACGAAACCACCGCGCGTCAGCTGGTGCTGAGCAAAGGCGTGATCCCACACCTGGTGAAAGAGATTGCCTCTACCGATGATTTCTATCGTCTGGGTAAAGAAGTGGCTCTGGAACTGGTTGATTGTGGCCTGGCTCAGAAAGGCGACGTGGTGGTTATGGTTTCTGGTGCACTGGTACCAAGCGGTACAACCAACACTGCATCTGTCCACGTACTGTAATATTTCACGAACAAATTATTGTTTTGTTAAAAAGCGTCCTTCGGGGCGCTTTTTTTATTCCCGCCATTAACCAGAACTATTCAAAAAGCAAATCGGGTTTTTCTATTTAATCGCGATTTATCTAAGATGAATCCGATGAAAAATGCCTTTTTTAACATAGCTTTTTCGTCAAAATTGCCGATTTCGTTGCTTCTTTGAGCGAACGATCAAAAATAGGCGTAATCCCATCAAAAAAATATTCTCAACCCAAAAAACTTTGTGTAATACTTGTAACGCTACATGGAGATTAACTCAATCTAGAGGGTATTAATAATGAATCGTACTAAACTGGTACTGGGCGCGGTAATCCTGGGTTCTACTCTGCTGGCAGGTTGCTCCAGCAACGCTAAAATCGATCAGCTGTCTTCTGACGTTCAGACTCTGAACGCTAAAGTTGACCAGCTGAGCAACGACGTGAACGCAATGCGTTCCGACGTTCAGGCTGCTAAAGACGACGCAGCTCGCGCTAACCAGCGTCTGGACAACCAGGCTACTAAATACCGTAAGTAATAGTACCTGTTAATAAAATGGCGCACATTGTGCGCCATTTTTTTTGCCTTCGTCAAACCTCTACTGAAGCGCTTTCTCTCCCTCGCCTTCCGTCACCGCCGCTGAGACACGACTGTTCTGAACCGACAGGACAGAATTGCTGGCTGACGAACCATTGCCTGCTGAAACGGCAACCGGGATCCCGGCTCTGCGCGCCAGAGCTTTGTCGATTAGCGTTTTATCGCTACCTGATTCCGCTGCGAAGGCGGTAAACGCCGCAGAGTGCGTGAACGGCACCGTCTGTGGGTTTTCGCCCTCAGCCTGCGCCAGCGGCCTGTGCACCTCGATATAACGTTTGCCGTCCGGCTCGACGGAGAACTTCACCGGCTCATTGATAATCTGCACCCGCGTGCCGACGCGCACTTGTTCAAACAACGCTTTGATATCCGGCGCGTTCATTCGCATACAGCCCGAGCTGACCCGCAGCCCTACGCTGTCCGGCGCGCTGGTGCCATGAATAAGATATTCCCCATTCCCGATGCCCAGACGCAGCGCAAAGCGCCCCAGCGGGTTATTTGGCCCTGCGGGTACCACAGGCGGCAGTTTAATGCCCTGCGCCAGTGAGCGCGCTCTGATGCCCGCTGTGGGGGTCCAGGTAGGGTTAGGGATTTTCTGACTCACACGGGTGGTGCTGACCGGTGTTTCCAGCCCAAGCTGACCAATACCCAGCGGATAGACCTGCACGATATTTTCGCCAGGCGGATAGAAGTAAAGACGCAGCTCCGCCAGATTCACCACAATGCCCTCACGCTCGGTGTCCGGGAGCAGCATCTGGGAAGGAATGGTAATGACCGTTCCTGGCGCAGGGTTTACCGGTGCAATGGTATTATTGGTTTCAAGGATAAGCTGTGCGGCGGTATTAAACCGACGAGCGATAGCCTGGAGCTTATTGTCGCCTTCCTGAATGGTGTATGTCTGATTTTGCCCAATCAGGCGGCTGCCTGCGGGCGGTAAAGGATAATCAACCGCTCTGGCTGAATTAACAGCACTGAGCGAACCAAGGAGTAATAGAGTTATTAGAGACGCGCGCTTCATGCTGAGATTCCTTATTCACTGACCAAACGTCAGAAAGCTGAAAAACCAGCGAGGTGGAAACCACCCCGCGAAACAGAATGAATGCTGTTCTGTCAGTTTAGCTAAGGATTGTGGCTTTGGCGCGTATGGCGCGGATCATCGCTTCCAGTCCCTGGGAGCGGGACGGGGTGAGGTGTTGGGTTAAGGCCATTTTTTCAAACCACGGGCGAACGTCAAAGGCGACAATATCCTGCGCCGACATCTGGTGATAAAGAATAAATACGACGGCAATAAGCCCCTTCACAATGGCGGCATCGCTGTCACCCTGTAAATCGATTACGCCATCATCCGTCTGCTGCATCTGGATCCAGACCTGGCTCTGGCAGCCCTGAATGATGTTGTCCGGGTTATGCGCCTCTTCGCTGAGCGGCGGCAGGCGCTGACCTAGCTCGATAATATAAAGGTATTTCTCTTCCCAGTTTGCGCAACGCCCAAAGTTACGCAGCAATTTATCTCTGTCCGGCAAATCTGCCATCTCTCGCCTCTCCGTTAGCCAAGCAGCTGGTGAATACGTTTTAGTCCCGCCACCAGTCTGTCGACCTCTTCCGTTGTGTTGTACATCACCAGCGATGCGCGGCACATGGCCGGTACCTGATAATACGCCATCAGTGGCATCGCGCAGTGATGCCCGGTACGTACGGCGACGCCGTAATTATCCAGGAAACTGCCCACATCATAAGCGTGATGCTTGCCGAGGTTGAAGGCTATCACACCCAGACGGTCAGCAGGGCCATATAAGGTCAGATCCGGGACGCTGGCAAGCTCCTGCAAGGCATATTGCATCAGCAGCTGTTCGTACTCCTGAATCGCCGCCAGCCCCGTTTCAGATACGTAGCTAATGGCCGCGCCCAGCCCGATGATCCCGCCTGTGTTCGGCGTGCCCGCCTCGAAGCGCCAGGGCGCTCGGGCGTAGGTTGTGCCTTCCGTCAGGCTGACGGTGGCAATCATTGACCCGCCCCCTTCCCACGGCGGCATGGCCTGGAGAATATCCTCCTTCACATACAACACGCCGATGCCCGTCGGACCATACAGCTTGTGCCCGGAGAAGACGTAGAAATCGCAGTCCAGAGTCTGTACGTCAACCGCATGGTGCATCACCGCCTGGGCGCCATCAATCAACACTTTCGCACCGGCCTGATGGGCTTTGTCGACGATCAGCGCCACCGGATTTTCCGTCCCCAGCACGTTTGAAACGTGGGTCACCGCTACCAGCCGCGTTCTGTCGTCAAGCAGGGCGTCCAGCTGTTCAAGCTGAAGCGTACCGTCTTCGTTTAGCGGGATCACCCGCAGTTGCGCCCCCACACGCTCACAGAGCATCTGCCAGGGCACGATGTTAGCGTGGTGCTCCATCTGGGTGATGATGATGTTATCCCCCGCGTGCACCTGCGCATTGCCCCAGCTGTTAGCCACCAGGTTGATCCCTTCGGTGGTGCCACGCACGAACACCAGCTCTTCCGGCGAACGCGCGTTGAGAAACGCCGCAACCTGCGTGCGCACGTTTTCCATGCGCTGGGTCGCCTCGGCGCTCAGGGTGTGGATCCCGCGATGGACCGCCGCATAACCGTGGCGGTAAAACTCGGCTTCCGCATCCACCACCTGATTCGGTTTTTGCGCGCTGGCCGCACTGTCGAGATAGGCCAGCGGCAGACCGTTCACTTCACGGGTCAGTACCGGAAAATCTGCCCGGACTTTCTCTACGGGAAATGTCATGCTTCGCCTCCAGGCAGCCGCTGACCGATACGGGCCAGCACCTGCTGTTTAAGTCCGCCATCGGGCAGCGCTTCCGTCAGCTCAGCCGCAAAGGCGTAAATAATCATCTTTTGCGCGGCCTGCTGGTCTATTCCGCGAGAGCGCAGGTAGAACATCTGCTCATCGTCAATACGCCCGACCGTTGCGCCGTGGCTGCATTTCACGTCGTCCGCATAGATTTCCAGCTGTGGTTTGGTGTCCACCTCTGCCAGACGTCCCAGCAAAAGGTTGTTGTTGGTCATCTGCCCGTCAGTTTTGATGGCGTGCTGCGCCACATTGATCAGGCCGTTAAACACCGCACGTCCTTTGTCGCTGACGATGGTTTTGTGCAGCTGACGGCTGTTGCAGTAGCCTTTGTTATGCTCAAGCCAGGTGCGCGTGTCGCATACTTCTGACTTCACCGGCATCGCCAGGCTGTTAATACGCAGCGTAGTGTTCTCACCGTTCAGCTGGGTGCTGGTATTGTGGCGCAGCACCGCGCCGCCAAGCAGGAAGCTGTGGCTGTACGCCGCGGCATCCTGGCCCAGCAGAATATCGTTGTGGGCGAAGTGGTGGCTGAGCGGATTCTCAAACGCCAGCTTGATATGGTGCAGCTGGGCGTTAGCCGCCACGTTCATCGTCAGACGCGAGCCGGTAAAATGGCGGGTGTCGTTCAGACTAACGTAATGCTCAATTACCGTCGCTTCTGCCCCTTCTGCCAGCTCGAGATGGTGGCGATAGTGGGCGGTGTTGATCTCGTCGCCCTCAACACCCTGGGTGATATGCATCAGCAGCAGCGGTTTCGCCGGGCGCTGGTTACGCTTAACGTGAATATGGGTTAAAGACTGAGACAGGCTCTCTGTCAGATGCAGGAAGACTTCAGGCTGAACGGGCGCGTTCAGCGACTGACGCTCATCGTTAATGGCGATATCGAACCCGCTCTCCTGTACGCTGTCGCTGAGTTCCTCACGAAACTGCCCGTCTACAAACACCAGACGCACGGCATCCACGCTCAGCGCCAGCACATCGCGCTGACCGGGGCTAACCTGCGCCAGACGGGTGACAAACTCGCCGTTCAGCAGGCCGTCCAGCGGGGTATATTTCCAGTTCTCATGCTTACGCGTCGGTAAACCGAGACGCAGCATCTGCTGGAGATGGTGCTGAGCCTGTTCAGAGCGCGCTCCACCCTGCGCTTCAAACAGCCGGTGCCACTGCTGGAGTGCATTACTGCTGTTCGGTAAGCCAGCCATAACCCTGCTCCTCCAGTTGTTTAACCAGCGTAAAGTCACCGGATTTCACAATGCGCCCCTGATAAAGCACGTGGACATAGTCCGGTTTGATGTAGTCCAGAATACGCTGGTAGTGAGTCACGATAATAAATGAGCGGTTACCGTCACGCAGAGAGTTTACGCCGTCGGCAACGATCTTCAGGGCATCAATATCCAGCCCTGAATCGGTTTCATCGAGAATGCACAGCTCCGGCTCAAGAACCGCCATTTGCAGAATATCGTTACGTTTTTTCTCACCGCCAGAAAAACCCACGTTCACCGAGCGGGTGAGCAGATCTTCGGGCATTTTCAGCAGCTTGATTTTCTCTTCCATCAGATCCTGGAAGTCAAAGCGATCCAGCGCCTCAAGTCCGCGATACTTGCGCACCGCGTTCAGCGCGGTTTGCAGGAAGAACTGGTTGCTGACGCCCGGGATTTCCACCGGATACTGGAAGGCCATAAAGATGCCCTCACCGGCACGCTCTTCAGGCGACATCTCCAGCAGATCCTTGCCGTTAAACTCAACGGAGCCGCTGGTGACCTCATAATCTTCGCGTCCTGCCAGCGTCGCTGAAAGCGTACTTTTCCCGGAGCCGTTTGGCCCCATGATGGCGTGAACTTCACCCGGTTTGACGTCAAAATTGAGCCCACGCAGGATCTCTTTCTCTTCCACGCTAACCTGTAAATCTTTAATGCTTAACATGTGCTTTCCTTAACCGACGCTGTGTTCAAGACTAATGGCGAGGAGTTTCTGGGCTTCAACGGCAAATTCAAGCGGCAGTTCAGAGAACACGTCCTTACAGAAGCCGTTAACAATCATTGAAATCGCATCTTCTTCACTGATCCCGCGTTGCAGGCAGTAGAACAGCTGATCTTCACCGATACGTGACGTAGTCGCCTCATGCTCGAGCTGGGCGCTGTTATTGCGGCATTCGACATAGGGGAAGGTATGCGCCCCGCAGTCCGCACCAATCAGCATGGAGTCGCACTGGGTAAAGTTACGTGCGTTGGTGGCTGTCGGCATGATTTTCACCAGCCCGCGATAGCTGTTCTGGCTGTGACCGGCAGAGATCCCTTTGGAGATGATGGTCGATTTGGTGTTTTTACCGATGTGGATCATCTTGGTGCCGGTATCGGCCTGCTGATGACCGCTGGTCAGTGCCACGGAGTAAAACTCACCGATGGAGTTGTCGCCGCGCAGAATACAGCTCGGGTATTTCCAGGTAATGGCGGAGCCGGTTTCTGACTGCGTCCAGGACATCTTACTGTTTTCACCTTCGCACAGCGCACGCTTGGTGACGAAGTTCAGAATACCACCGGTGTTGCCATCGCCCGGGAACCAGTTCTGTACCGTAGAGTATTTCACTTCCGCGTCTTTATGGATGATCACCTCTACCACCGCCGCGTGCAGCTGGTAGCTGTCGCGCACCGGCGCCGAACAGCCTTCGATATAGCTGACGTAGCTGCCTTCATCGGCCACCAGGATGGTGCGTTCAAACTGGCCGGTTTTTTCCGCGTTGATGCGGAAATAGGTTGAGAGCTCCATCGGGCAGCGCACACCTTTAGGCACGTAGATAAAGGTGCCGTCTGACGCCACCGCCGCATTCAGTGCCGCGAAGAAGTTATCGTTACTGGGTACCACGGTGCCAATGTACTTTTTCACCAGCTCCGGGTGATCGTGAATGGCTTCCCCAAAGGAGCAGAAAATTATCCCCTGCTCCGCCAGCTTTTCACGGTAGGTGGTTGCCACCGAGACGGAGTCAAAAATGGCGTCCACCGCCACCTCTTTACCTTCGCGCACGGGCACGCCGAGCTGATTGAAGGCCTCTTCCACCTCTTTACTCAGGAAGCTGTTCTCGGCACCGGTTTGCTGTACCGCGCCGGGCTGCGAGGCACAGGTATCATCGCAGCTGCCGCAGGAGGGCGCGGAGTAGTAGCTGTAATCCTGATAGTTCAGCTTATCGTAATGCGCTTTCAGCCAGTGGGGTTCTTCCATCTCCAGCCACGCGCGGAATGCGCTCAGGCGAAACTCCAGCATCCACTCCGGCTCGTTACGTTTGGCCGAAATGGCGCGCACGACCTCTTCGTTGATGCCTTTCGCCAGCTCATCGGTTTGCAGCTGCGTGAAGAAACCCTCTTTATAGTTGAGGTGTCCGCCGCTCCATGTGTTTACATCACTCGTTGCTTCAGTATTACGAGACATAGTACCGCCTATACCCCAAAGCTTTCGCCGCAGCCGCATTCGTTCTGGGCTTTCGGGTTATGAAATTTGAATAACTGGTTTAAACCTTCCCGAACGTAGTCGACTTCGGTTCCATCAATAAACGGCATAGCCTGTAGCGCGACGTATAACTTTGCACCGTCGGTTTCAAAGACCAGATCGTCCTTTTTGGGTTCGGTTACGGTATCCAGCACGTAGCCAAATCCTGCGCAGCCCGTCTGCTTAACGCCTAAGCGTACGCCGAGGATGTCGGGATTTTTTGCCACCAGCTCATGAATATGCGCCGCCGCCGCGGGCGTCAGCGTTAAGCCACGCCAGGCAAAATCGGCCGGATTGAAGGTTTCTGAATGCAGTTCCATAGGTCCACCTCATCTGATAAGCCACCAGGGCATAACACCATGTTAGTGATAACGATTATCACTTCAACCCCCTGCGAGCAGGGGCTTTGGGCTAAACCGCCCTTTTTGGCTACTTTCATTAAGCATAGACCCTGTGACGGGATGCGGATGGGTGGGTTAGTTTTGTTCAATGCATTGATAAATAATGCATTTCATAAGAAAGGCGGTAAGGTGGCGGGCAATAATAAAAATTGTATTGAAAATACCTATTTTTAAGATAGCTATCTTCCAATAAGAAAGCGGGCTCGAAAAGACAAAAAGGCCCTGACGGACCCCTTAACATCAGTGATGGAACGAGACGGCGAAACCCTGTTCACGCCAGTGGTCGAGCTGCTCCTGTTGACGAGGCGTAGGTGCTTTACCGGTCCAGACGAAAATTTTTTGTCCAGGGAAAAGTTCCGGACGTGGAGAATCAATCGGTTCAGCCAGCACGTCGATATGCCAGCCCTTGTAGGCAAGACGGGCCGCTTCCAGCCACAAATGCGTACGGTCATCGCACTCCCATCCAACCAGTAGCGCATCTTTACCTGCTTTTTTTCGTGATTCAACCAGGCTAGTAACGGCAAACTCAATCAGGACACCGTCGAGCAGGCTCGCCATATGACGCACCGTATTCTGATCCTGATTCATTCGCTGACGCACAGGGGTGATGATGTTATCTATCAGAACATCCATCGCATGGTCGCGGCGGAACTCACTGATTTTGGCGCGCAGTTTTGCCGGATTGGCATAGCGCAGAACGGTTAACATTTCTTCCTGAAACGATGCCCAGTTCCCATGCGTCATCACTTCTGTATTTTCAAGAAGCGCTTTTACTTTACCGACCGAAACACCCGTTTTCATCAGGCGTTTGATCTCTTCGATACGCAGGATATCTTCATCGTCAAACTGACGATGACCCCCTTCACTTCGCTGCGGCTTCAACAATCCATAACGGCGCTGCCAGGCACGCAGCGTAACGGGGTTGATACCGCATCGTTCGGCCACTTCGCCGATACTGTAATAGGCCATTAACTCCCTCACGCACAATACTTCCATACCTAACCAAACCAACCTTATCAGATTGTACAAATCATTTGTATAACTAACTCCTCGTTCTGAGACAAGTGAATGGCTCAAAGAACCCCTCACTCGTTAATGTATTGTTGTATAAATTTAGCCGTACGTACAGGTCACTATTAAGAGTTACGTACAGGTTTTTATAAATCGTACTTTTTCTCGGGCCAGGCAATCGCCGGAATGCCCCCCAGACGCGGGCTGGCAAAAAGGTGGCCCTGGAACTGAGAAATCCCGGCGGATTCCAGCCACATCCACTCTTCAGCCAGCTCTACGCCAACCGCACAGAACAGAATTTCCAGGGACGCACAGCATTTAATGATCGACTGAATGATCGCCTGACGCGGGCCGCTCTTGTGCACGTTGGCAATCAAATCACGGTTGATCTTGATTCTGTCCGGCTGGAACTGGGCCAGCAGTTGCAGACCGGCGAATCCCGCGCCAAAGTGATCGATGGCCACGCTGATCCCGGCGCTTTTAAGCTGTCTGACCGCGCTGGTGAACTCTTCAAAGCGCGAGATGGCCTCGCTCTCGGTGAACTCGACTACAATTTGCTCCGGCACAAAACCGTTCGCCTCAATTGCCGTCAGTAAAAAATCGACGGCGCCAGGAACATTGACCAGCGTCATCGGCAGCAGATTAATGGACAATGTTTGAGTCTGTAGACCCAGCGCGCTGGCCATCGACAAAGCCACCTGTTTACTCTTCAGATCCGATTCGTACAGCGCCTCACGCGACAGGTTGGCAAAATAGCTTTCCGGGGACTCACCGGACGGCGTGCGGATCAGGGCTTCCCAGGAAACAACCTGCTGCATAAACGGATCGACGATAGGTTGAAACGCGAAACTACAGTCCGCGCCCTTTGCCACTACTGTCGGCTGGGAGGATAACGGCGTATTTTCGGTGACAAACTCCCAGGCGTCAGCCGGAGGCAGCTCAAAGTAGTTGGCTTTTTCAGTGGCCTCAACGAAGGTGCGGAAAAATTGCAGGGCGCGATCGTTATAGGTCAGCTGATAGCGCGTTGTGCCTTTATCGAGTACCTGTTGCAGCACTTCGTTGGTGTCGTACTGACGAAGGTCGAAGAGCTCCATACCCACATTGCCAAAACGTCTTGAAGGCCCGTGATCGCTCAACAATTCGACCACGTTGTGATGCCGTGGGTCACGGCAGATGAGCTCATAGATCTCCTTAACGTTATCAGCGGGCCCTTCAAGTAACTGAAAAAAGTGTGTGCCGTTAAACAGCAAAATCCCCGTCACATCGAACTGGCGATTTCTACAATTTGCAGCAGCGACCATGTCTTCCAGCGCTTTCACTGGAACGTCCTCGCAGATATGACTGCGGTAAATGATGGTTGTGAGCATGCTAATCCTGAAGATTGAAGGGGTGACCACGAAAACACGTGGGGAGAACTCTGTTATAGCACATTAATTTCCCAACAAATAATTTACATCTCAACGATTTACACGGCTTCTTTGCGCCTTTCCCAAGCTTGTACAACTCTGCAACGCCGCTTTGGATTGTACAATATATTTTGTGAATCACGCAGTAAAGTGTGCGCACATAACACTATGATAAATAAAGACTTTATAAAATATATTATAAAATATTTAAAAAATTGTACATTTTAAATGTACAGATTTGAAAATTATGTATACCTTATATGTAACGTTACTGATTACAGAATTTTACAGGAGCGAAACATGCAGCAGAACGGATACGTCGCAGACTCAGCAACAGCGATTGCGCAGTACTTCGAAAAAGCCGCGCTTCCAACCCAACAGGAAACCCTGGGTCAGGTTGTTGTTGAAATCCTTAGCGATGGGCGGAATCTGAATCGCAAATCGCTCTGCACAAAACTGTTGAGTCGCCTTGAAAGGGCCAATGGTCCGGAAGAGGAACATCATTATCACCTGCTTCTTGGTCTGCTCTTCGAACGTTAATGTTATGAACAGCAGTGATGCGGACAGACTGATCGACCAGCTTATTGGAGAAGCCGCTCTTTCACTTTTGAAGGAGCGCGGTCCCGTGACGACCGAGGGATTGGTTCAGCGTCTGCGTAACATGCAAGCCTGTGAGACGGATCCCCAGCGGCGGGAGACATTAGCGAGGGTGATAGCTGAAATCAGCACAGGCACGGTCGCTTTTAAAGGTCGCAGAACCGCACAAGGACGAATACAGAGAGAGGGATCTCTCAAAAATAAACGAGACAATGTAGTGCCGTTATTTGGAAATGGAAAACCGTCCGATCCCAAAAAGATGCATTGACTACAACTTTACAGCAACGGTGAGAACAAATGAGACAAAATATTCAGCTTCAACCCGAATACCACTCCGCCTTTTTAGATAGCGCGTTGTCGGAGTATTTCCGTCACGCAGGCGATCGCTTTGCTGAAGAGTCTGCCATTTTTTCGACTGCGGTTCGTTGTGTTCTCGCTTCTGAAGGTCATCTGACCAACAAAGCGATCATTCTCTGGCTGATCCAGACGCTGGAAACTACCGACGATGTCGTTAAGGCGGATGTGATCCGCAAGACGCTGGAAATTGTTGTCGGTTATACCATGGACGATCTTTAACGCCTCTCCCTTCCCATCCCTACGGATAGCGAGTCATCGTCAATACTGACGAACAGACTGACGATGACACACCCTCTTTTCCCTGACGCCCTGTTAATCAAGCACGCTGAATGTGGCATGGATCCTGCTTAGTCCGCTAAGGGACTGGGCTTTCCAGTAAACATTGCTTCATTTCTTAACAGGTCTGTTATTGATGAAAAAAATCGCCAGCGTCTGCCCTTACTGTGGTGCAGGCTGCAAACTAAACCTCGTCGTTAAAAATAACCGGATTATCCGTGCCGAAGCCGCTGATGGCGTAACCAATCAGGGCACGCTTTGCCTGAAAGGATTCTACGGCTGGGACTTTCTTAACGACACACGGCTGCTTACCCCCCGTCTTACGCAGCCCATGATCCGCTACAGCAAAGGCGAGTCCTTTACCCCTGTTACCTGGGAAGAGGCCATTCGCTATACTGCTCACAGGCTTAAAAGCATCAAAGATCAGTACGGCCCTCGATCCATTATGACCACGGGGTCCTCGCGTGGAACGGGCAATGAGACCAACTATGTGATGCAAAAATTTGCCCGTGCGGTGCTGAACACTAACAACGTCGACTGCTGCGCCCGCGTCTGTCACGGTCCGTCCGTTGCCGGTTTACAGGAGACCCTCGGCAACGGTGCCATGAGCAATTCCATTAACGATATTGAAAACTCAAAATGCCTGCTGGTGTTCGGCTATAACTGCGCCGACTCTCACCCCATCGTCGCCCGACGCGTGCTTAAAGCACGTGAAAATGGCGCAAAAATCATCGTCTGCGATCCGCGTCAGATTGAAACGGCACGCATTGCCGATCTTCATCTTCAGTTGAAAAACGGCAGTAACATGGCGCTGGTCAATGCCTTTGGCTATGTCCTGCTTGAAGAGGAACTGTACGACAAAAACTACGTTGCCCGCTTCACAGAAGGGCTTGAGGCTTACCGACTGACGGTAAAAGATTACGCACCCGAGCAGGTTGAACATCTGACGGGCATTCCCGCGCGGGATGTTCGTCAGGCAATGCGCATGTTCGCGGCGGCGCCTTCAGCAACGGTAATGTGGGGAATGGGCGTTACGCAGTTTGGTCAGGCGGTTGATGTGGTGAAAGGTCTCTCCAGCCTGGCGCTGCTCACCGGCAACCTGGGCCGCTCTGCCGTCGGCGTAGGTCCGGTTCGCGGGCAAAATAACGTTCAGGGTGCCTGCGATATGGGCGTTTTGCCCAATATGTTCCCCGGCTACCAGGATGTCACTGACCCGGCGGTCAGACTGAAATTTGCCGATGCGTGGAAAATCAATGTCAGCCGGATGGACGATCGCGTCGGGACGCGTATCACCGAAGTGCCGCATCTCGCGCTGGAAGGTAAGATCAAAGCCTATTACATCATGGGGGAAGATCCGCTTCAGACAGAAGCCGATCTGGGCCTGGTCCGCCGCGGCTTTGAGTCCCTTGATTTTGTGGTGGTTCAGGACATCTTTATGACCAAAACGGCAGAGGTGGCTGACGTACTGCTCCCTGCCACGTCATGGGGAGAACATGCTGGCGTGTTCACCTGTGCCGATCGCGGCTTCCAGCGTTTTGGCAAGGCCATTGAGGCCAGCGGCAACGTCAAGCGCGACTGGGAGATCATCAGCCTGCTGGCCACGGAGATGGGCTATCCCATGCATTACGAGAATAACCAGCAGATCTGGGACGAAATGCGCGAGCTGTGCCCCCTCTTCTACGGCGTGACCTACGAAAAAATGGGCGAGATGGGCCATGTCCAGTGGCCCTGCCCAACCCTTGATCATCCCGGCACACCCTATCTGTACAGGGATAATCAGTTCGACACCCCCACTGGCAAAGGCCAGCTGTTTGCTGCCCCCTGGCGCGCTCCGGCCGAGACACCGGATACGGAATACCCGCTGGTACTTTGCACGGTGCGCGAAGTCGGTCACTACTCCTGTCGCTCAATGACCGGGAACTGCGCGGCGCTGCAAAGCCTGGCCGACGAGCCGGGCCGGGTGCAAATGAACCCGGCCGACGCGGATGAGCGTGGGATCGCCGACGGCCAATTGGTCTGGGTACGTTCACGCCGGGGTAAAGTGATCACGCGCGCCAGCATCAGCGAGCGCATCAATGCGGGAGCAATCTATATGACCTACCAGTGGTGGATTGGCGCCTGTAATGAGCTGACGCAGGATAATCTAGACCCGATCTCCAGAACGCCTGAAACGAAATATTGCGCCGTGCAGATGGAGGCGATCGAGGACCAGCGGTGGGCGGAGGATTTTGCGGCTTCTGCGTACCAGACCATGAAGACGCGGTTGATCGCTGCGGTTAACGTTTAAATGCATTGCCGGGTGGTGGCTATCACTGCCCGGCCAGCTATCCGCTGGCGTTTTACGCTATCTGTTCTGCATAATTATTTTCAAGGTAATCGCGAAGCAGGTTCGGACGGCTCTTTTTCTCCATCAGCCTTCTCAACAGTACGATCAGCTCGTAATCGCTTCGCAGATTAAATTTTTGCATCAGCATATATTTATGGGTAAAGACCGTTTTCTGGCTCATCTCCAGCGCCTGAGCGGTCTGTACTACCGACAGCCCTCGGTAAAAATTGACCAGAATACGAATTTGTTGCCGGGATAACCCTTTATGCTGGCAGTCGAAGCAGTTATGTTTAGTCCATGTGTAACCCGGTAATTGCGTCCTGAACCACGCGATAAACAGTACGCCACTGATACGATCAAGCGATGCACGGCGAGGGAGAAAAATAATGTCCTGAAAGCAGGAGGGCAACGCCGAAAAGCGCAGTTCATCGTCGACAAACCCTAGCACAATCCCTTTTTGCCGGGCGAGTAACTCGGGAAAACAGGTCAGTGTTTCACCCTGGCATAATGACAGGACAATAATATCGGCCTGACTGACGTTTTCATGGGTCAGCGCCAGGTTAAATGTGATGGCACGATGAAAGTTATGTTTAAAAAAATCCTCGAAAAATTCATGTAGCCCAGCCTGAAAAAATAGATCGGTTTCCTGAATCAGAATATTTAACATAGCTCATACCTACGTCTTTAAAAAAGGCATATCACCGGCGCTCAGTTGTACTGCATCGTCATCACCACAACTGCACTGATGCTTCCCGGCGTGACGCCACCCGTCACGGATTTAACCGAGGCCTGCATAGCCATTGTCGCGGTTCTGTCGGCACCAATAGTTTGAGTCATGCCAGAGCCTGTTCCTTTAAGCGTACCCGTTTGGGCATCGCGCATGGCTATCGCCACGTGCGTGGCCGAACCGCTGTTCATAAAATAGTCCGCGCCCGCCGCGGGATCGGGGCTGCCGATAAAAGAGACGGTCACACTTTGCGTTCCCGTTGGGCACTGGGTGAACAGCAGACTAAATGGCACCGGATCCGATGTTGAGCCCGGCGTCGCCATATTGGTTGCCTGAATATTGCCCAGATTGACATCGAGGCTGTTACTCCCGCCATTAAATATGCACGGCGACGCAACGATATTTCCCGTCACACCGATGTTGACGCTATCAGCGGTGAAAGCCTTCCCGCTGAGTAAAGCCAGTAACAGCAGTGTCCCGTATATTATTTTCATCTTCGTACCTGCTACTGATAGGTCAAATTAAGGGTGGCGGAGGCATTTGCTGAACCTGACTCCACGCGGTTCAACGTCTGGTAATATCGGGCCGTTAACGGCAATGTCTCTTGCCCGCCAGCAGACTGCCGCAAGAATAGTCGGCTGTTCATCACCAGCGGCACACCGTTATAGATAAGCTGCACCCCAACCCCTTTTGCGGTGCCGGCATTTCCCTGCCCGGTTAAGGCCATCACGCTGGTATTGGCGCTGTCCGGATTCTGTATTCCACTGAGCGAGACCGTAATATTGGTTCCGGCGGCGCAGGTTAAACCCAGGTTTTGCGTGTTCTGTGCTCCCGCTGGCGTGGTGCCCACCACGGTGCCGAACGCCGAGGCGGGGATATCCCCGATCTGAAACGTCAGTTGTGACGTATTCACCGTGCACGCCATGGCATTAATGGTTCCGGCGGTGAGCTGCGTGGTCAGGCCGTCACGATAGATGCCGTCGCTCCCCTGAAGCGTCACGACGCCGATCGCCCCCGGGGTTAACGCCCCCGATGAGACCGGGCCAGTCACCACCAGCTCAATCCTCCCGCCATACCAGTCGACATAGGAGGTCTGCGCATTGTACGAGAACGTATTGCTCGGGTTTTCAAAATAGGCGTTGGAGGAAAAGCGTATGCCTATCCCGCTGACGTTAGTGTTGTAAACATGATTGCCGTAGCTGCTCAACGTGGCGCTGTTGTAGCGCATGCTGAATCCCAGCATCAGCGGATTAGCACATCCAGTAAGATAGGAACCGGTGGCTGTCGCCGCGCCGGAAAAGACCACCGTGCCGACAGGCGCATCACGCTGCACGTTAATCGTCCCCACGGACAGGGTTGACAGCTGCGGCGTGATGGTGGTGCACGTACCGGCACGGGCGAGGTTTCCCGCCGCGAGCAAACAGAGAAGCAAAATCACGATAAGCCATTTCATGTTAACGTTCCTGACGGCAGGAGGCGCGCATGTCAGCGATCCCACCGAATGTTGAGTGTGTCGGCAGGCTGAAATCAGCGCGGCATTGCTGGCTGGGCTGACTCCCCCATGTCGCGACTAACGTCCCCTCCTCGCGCATACCGGTTAAATAAACCTGACCGCGATCGCCCACAATAAAACTGCTGCTCTCATCACCGACAAGGGTGACCACCGCCCCAAACGGAACGGCGCGTTCGTTGTCGGTCAAGGTCATCAGCACCCGGCGACCTGACTTCGGCAAATAATCGGCTCTCACCACCGCTCCCCGCGTCGGCGTCACCGTGCGGGTGTTGATCTCCAGTTCGACATCCTCCGGCATATTTTCCGGATCGAGAGTGAGATCGTTTTTTCGGTAGACCGAAAGGTTGCTCACGACCGTATAACCGCGAACATCTGTCCGTACACCGGGCTGATTGCGGATATCCACGCCGTGGGCGCCAGGGGCTTTAATTAAGGCGTTGGTCTCCCCCAGCGGCTGAGAAAGCGTGATGCCATCAGCATGGGCGAGAATGCCGCCTTGTAGCCCGTAATTCAGGCGTTCACTGTTTTTGTCATAACCATACCCCGCCGTGGCTTCGCCATAGGTGCCTCTGTAGTCCGCGTTAACGTTGCCGGTATAGCCCACGCCCTCTGTGCCGTATCCCTGCTGCGCGTTCCAGTTCAGGGCTCGGTTTTCGAGTGCCACCCCGTTCAGACCGATGCTGTGTGTCGTCCCGTTATTCCTGCTGGCGTTCATGCCATAGTTCGCCCATGTCTGCGGCAAAAATTTATCCAGCGGAATGCTGATGTTGAACGCCAGAAGCTGGTCGTGATCAGCGTTTTTTTGGTTGTCGCGGGTTTCTGACGCTGAGCGGACATTTTTGCTGTAGGTCCATGTCAGGCCATAGCTGATGTTGTGCCAGTAGTTGCTATAGCCGACGCTCCACGAAGCCATCGACTTACCGTCATTCCAGTAATCTTCCTGCGCCGCACTGAGGGTAAGCGCGCCCAGGTTGTCCCCCAGCGTCTGGCTCATCGTCAGCTCGGCACGGTTACGTCGCCTGTCCTGAAGCGCGCTGCTGTCGCCGTACGAATCGAGGACCTCCTGCATCCCGTAATAGCCGCGGGTCGAGTAGCGATACCCGGCAATCGAAAAGTTCGTCCCGGAATTAATAAAATTCTTGCTGTATCGGGCCCGCCACGACTGACCGCTTGTTTTCGCGGCATGCTCCGGCGTTGACCAGCCCTGGGTGAGGTCTGCGGATATCGCCCCGAGAACGCCCATGTTCTTGCCCACCCCCAGAGCCGCCGACTGGTACTTATCTGCCCGCTGGACGCCGCCATAGAGCGTGAGGCCGTAAGGGAGGCCGTAGATTCCGGTCAGTTGCCCGAAGGGGGTTTTCTCCACGCTACGGTTATACGATCGATACTGCCCGGCGGTAAGGGCATATTTCAGGCGCCCCTCCCGTTGCAGGACCGGCAGCGAAGCGTACGGCAGGGTGAAATGTTGCTCACTGCCATCGGCTTCGACGATCGTGACATCAAGATCGCCCGCGCCGCCGGTGGGATACATATCCGCGATCTCAAACGCGCCCGGCGCCACATAGCTTTGGTAGATTTGATAGCCATTCTGACGCACCACGACCTGCGCGTTAGTTCGCGCAATACCGCGCACCACCGGCGCATAGCCTTTCAGGGAATCCGGTAGCATGTCGTCGTCGGACGCCAGCTGGACGCCGCGAAAAGGCATGCTGTCAAAGACATCGGCAGGGGCGGAACTGTCTCCGAGCGTAAGCTGGGCTTGCAGGGGAATAATCGCGCGCTGCATCAAGGTATAGACATTGTCCCACTTATCCTGGCCGGACGCATCGCGGGACCAGGTGGTGTAGTTGCGTAACCGCCAGGGACCGACGTTGATCCCCGGTCGCAGGTTTGCATACTGACTGTCGCTGCGGGTGCCTGCCCCGCTTCTTGCCCGGCTGTTCGCGCCGCTCAGGCTGTAGTTGAGCATAGCCGCGGTAATGCCTTCATCCCACATCTCCGGCGGAACGTAACCTCTCGCTGGCAGATCTATGGCCGCCTGTGGGATGCTGATTGCCAGACGCTGGGCGCCAAACTGGAAGTCCGCGCTGGCCTGTGGAATCGCCTTGAGATCGGCGCATTCTCCTTGCCCGGCGTCGAGCTGCGGGAAAAGCGCCGTTTTCACGCCCCACGCTTTTAACTGCCTGATACTCAGGCACGGCTGCAACGTTTCACTGCCGTTAGCATCCTTCACGGCCATGAAACGAATATCCCGCGTTTCCAGCAGCCGCTCGTCAAGAATAATATCCACGTGGTACGTCCCGGGCGCCTGCGAGCCGGATTCAAAGGCAGATAAATCCGCTTTTCCCATTCCGGGATTATCCAGTTCTACCAGTTCCGTATTAAACGTCTCACTGGCCCACAGTGTGGGAGAGAAACCCGCAAGCGCGAGGGCAATGAATATTGCCAGGCGCGCAGGCTGCACTGTATTAAATGCCGTTGTCATGACAAGCACCCGATTAATGCAAAGGGATCACAAACTGGCCCGGTGTAATTCGCCAGGATTGCCATAATCGTTAATGACTTTAAACGTCAGCGTATTGCCATTGGTCCCATTCGGTAACGGGAAACGAACTGAGCCTGAAGGCATTACGTACGTGACATCGTCAAGTTTTTTACCCCCGACCGTTATTTCATTGAAATTGATAACGTACGGCGTAGGGTTATTTACCTGCAGAGCATTTCCCGCACGATGCCAGGTTAATTTGTTGGTTTGTTCCTCAGGGGTAGACGCACGAAGGCTCTCTGGCCGATAAATAAGTTTAATCCGCGTTTTGACGGCAATTTGCAGCGAGTTCATCTGCTTTGAGGCTGATGGAATAGCTTTAATGTTCAGCCAGAATAAACTCTCCTGCCCCTGAGGCAGCGAGCCTGTCATGACAATACGCTCAAGGTTTTTTTGCCCGCCATCCAGCCGATACAGCGGAGGCGTAATAATAAAAGGCGCTTTACCGGATTGCCCATCCTGAACATCAATCCACGACTGGATTAAATAAGGAACGTCATCAGGATTGGTGATACTTATTGACGCTTCTTTTTTTGCCCCATCGAAAATAATGCGGGTGCCGCCAATAACTACTCCAGCACTGGCGGATGTTAATGTCAGCGATAACAGCGCCATCGCCAGGCCAGTTGTCGTTATAAAACGCATTTCAATACCTCATAAAACAAGGGGCCGGGAAGCCCCCTGCTAATTACTGCCAATGACTTAGTTGTAAACCACTGAGAAGTTCGCGACCGAGTTAGCCGGGCCCGCGGTCACGGACGCTGCGGTGGAGATATACTGCGCGTAGAAGTTCAGTGTATTATCAGCCGTACTGCTGAGCGCGTAGGTATAGCTGTTGCTGCCGTACAGCGGCAGATCGGCTTTATCTGCAGTCATCAGGTTAATCGCTACCCCTGTGGCCGCCCCCGCCACGGACGTATCAATCGCCAGCAGGCTGGCGTTGGTTAAATCCGGCGTACCGTCAAAACGGACTTTTGCATTAGTGACCGTCACAGGACAGTTTTTCAAAATAATATTAAACTGCGTCGCAGCCGTTCTGGCTCCCGCCGTCGGGAATTCCGTTTTATAATAATCGCCCAATACCACCACCTGGTTCTGAGATGCCACATCTACGTCGCAGGCAGAATCCAGAATATTTCCGTTAAAATTAACGGTACCTGCCGCTGCAAATGCATTGGTCATGGTGAGTACAGAACCTGCCGCTAACATTGCCATCATCAATTTTTTATTCATAATTCTCTTTCCTGTATTACTTTATTTATTACCGATATTCAGTTGCAGAAATAAAACCCCTTTCGACGAATCAAAATTTATACAACTCTTTTTCTACGCACAATCGATTTCAGGGTCTAGCTGTAGACTCTCTTTTAACAAAAACAAAACAAATTACTTTGGAAATATCTTAACAATAAAGTCCCCGGTCTACTTTTAGACCTAAGTCAAAAATGTTTCAAATTCAACTAATTAACACTCATTAATAGGCAAGTCTATAATTAGACTCGACGAAAATATTCCCTGACTAACTGTTTTTTAAGATAATTCTTTATGTCGATCAAAAAATGATCGCATCAGTGTATGAGGCCTCTTATGAACACCCGTATTGCGCCCGTTTCAGGCAATGAAATAACAACAGTGCTTGGCGCTAAGCCTCTTAAGCACATTGAAAAAATAATCGATAATGTTTTGCCGCATACGGAAAGATGCATCATGGCTAAAGGTGAAGTCATCCATTATTATTCCGGTGATATCCGCCAGTGCTTTTTACTGTTACATGGCAGCGTGGCATTGCATCGTCGAGGTGACGGTATCGTCTTAAATTCCGAATCCGCACCTTTTATACTCGGCGTGAGCAGCCAGTTTTCTTCTGAGCACCTCTACGTCAGAGCGCTGGAAACTTCAGAGGTGGCTAGCGTTACGCTGGAGCGTTTTAATCACGTAGTCGCACAACAGAATTTATGGGAGTCCTTCTCGAACCTGCTGATCTATACCGCATCGCGGGTTTACGAACATTGTGCCCAGATATCGCAGATGTCGGCTTACGACATTATCCGCTTTCAGCTGGTAGAACTGATGCAGGAGCCGGAAGCCATAAGACAAAGCATTACCGCCGCAGCCTATATCAAAAGCCGCACCTATCTTTCACGCAGCGGCATTATGCGGATCCTGGCGGAGTTGCGGACGGGGAAATACATCACTATGGAGCGCGGCGTGCTAATCGAGATCCATCACTTACCCCGCAAGTACTGAGGCTGTTTTTATCTCTGGAGAAGGTGGAAAATAAGAGCGACACTATAGAAAGTACAGTCTCTTTCCAGGTTAACGCTATGTCTTCTGACAAACCATCGCATCGCGGCTCTCCCTATGCCCAGGAACTGATTTCCCACTTACAGCCGCACTGCGCCACGTATAAAACCGATCCCGGTGAGCAACTTGATCTCCAGGTTAACGGGCAGAGTATGTGTTATTTAATTCTCGAGGGCACAATCGCGATATACAGAAGAAGCGACGACATGATGCTTACCACCGCGCGCAGTCCCGCCCTGTTTGGTCTCGCTAATCTGACGGACATATATTTTAACGATTATCTCAAAACGGTGACGCCATGCCTGATCGGCGTGCTAGCAACCGATCGGGTGGCAGAAGTTATCAAAGAGAAGGCGTTATGGGGGCTGCTTTCTAATCATCTGATGTTTGTCTATAACCGCCTTTATCACAACGTCATGCCGAAAGGTGCGCCAACGGCTTACGAGATGATTCGTCAGCAGCTCATGATGCTGATGCAGGAAGATGACAGCTACCGACGCAGCGTGACGGCGGAAAGGTACATCCGGGATAAAACCCGGCTTTCCCGCAGCGGCGTAATGCGGATACTGGCTGACCTGAAAACGGGCGGGTTCATCGAAATGGAAGAAGGCCGGCTCATTAAAATTAACAAACTGCCTGCCAAATACTGATTTTCAGACACAAAAAAGGCCGCGCAGGCGGCCTTTTCTTCACTGCTCAATGGACGTGAACGCCCAACCGCCAGGCAAAGTAGATCTCTTCTTTCAGCTCGTTTGAAGAGAGCGCCAGCAAATCCGTAAATTCCAGCTCAAGTTGTTTCAGCTTTTTCAGGTACTGCGCCGGAGACAGATTGCTTTTATCGCGACGTAAATATTCAATTGCCAGCTGTGTTGGGGTTATTTCAGTATCCATGATGTCCTCGCTTATGTTCAAAACGTGACCAGTATATCACAATCAGGCGGCTAATTTTTGACCAAAAGCAAGACATTCGGAAACTTTACACAACGGCCGTCGTCAGTCTGGATGAACAACACAGGCGATCCTGCTCGTCCAGTATATCAATCTGCCACACCTGATGACGACTTCCGGCGTGCAGTGCGCGGCAAACACCGCGCACGCGTCCGCTGCGAACGGAGCGGATGTGGTTGGCATTGACCTCCAGCCCGACCACCTTCTGCTCCCCTTCCGTACACAGGTAACCCGCGACCGACCCCAGCGTTTCGGCCAGCACGACGGACGCACCGCCGTGCAGCAGGCCAAACGGTTGATGAGTACGACTGTCTACTGGCATCGTCGCTTCAAGTTCATTATCGCCAATGCGCGTAAACTGGATATCCAGCAAACCGACCATGTTTTCCGCACCCATGGCATTTAAGGCCTGCAGAGTGACCGCACGTTTCCAGATCATCCGATAATCTCCAGTAAAGCCTGCAAGGGATGGCGAACGCCGTTACCTTCCACCCGTTTCACCTGGCTGCGGCAGGAGTAGCCCGTCGCCAGACAGCGGTTACGCGGCAGGCGCTGCATTGCCTGGTGCCACGACAGCTCGTAAATGCCGAGCGAGTTAGCGTGGTTTTTGACTTCATGACCGTAGGTTCCGGCCATACCGCAGCAACCCACGTTGACGCTTTCCAGCTTCGCGCCATAGCGGGCGAAGATAGAAGCCCACTGGGCAGGCGCCGTCGGCAGCGCGGTCACTTCAGTGCAGTGCCCAAACAGGTACCAGGATTCTCCGCTGACCTCCTGAGGGGCCGTTTGCTTCAGCACCGAAGGCAGCCACTCATGCACCAGTAAGACCTGAAAATCACCGCGCTTATCGCCGAGCGTCTGCTTATATTCATCCCGGTAACAGAGCACCAGCGCCGGATCGACGCCCACCATTGGCATATCGAGCTGCGCCACGCGATTCAGGAAATCTGAAGTTTTCTGCGCGGTTTTCGCGAAGCGGGTCAGGAAACCTTTAATGTGCTGCGCCTTGCCGTTCGGCGAGAACGGCAGTACCACCGGCTGGTAGCCAATTTTCTCTGCCAGACGGACAAAATCAGCCACCACCTGCGCATCGTAATAGCTGGTAAACGGATCCTGCACCACCAGCACCACCTTCGCTTTCTGCTCAGGGCTTAATGCTTCCAGTTGTTCCAGGGTCATGTTCGCCGAGCGGTGCCCCACCAGCCGACGCTGGAGCGATGGCACCGACAGCAGCGGCAGATCCACCATGCCGATATGTTTTTCAGACAGTTTGCGCACCAGCGGCTGATTGATAAAGAAGTTAAAGGTTTTTGGCGCACGAGCCATTAGCGGCGCGTAACTCTCCACCGTTGCCACCAGATGATCGCGCATCGGGCGCAGATAACGCGTGTGGTACAGCTGGAGGAAGCGGGAACGGAATTCCGGCACGTCAATTTTAATCGGGCACTGGGTTGAACACGCCTTGCACGCCAGGCAGCCGGACATCGCCTCTTTCACCTCATGCGAGAAATCGTATTCGCCTTTATTCGCATGCCAGCTGTTGCGGGTCCGTTCGATGAGCCTGCGCAGGCTGGTGCGTTTTTCCGGCAGCTCCAGTTCCAGCTTGAGCGGGTCAATGCCGCGGTCAGCCAGCAGGCGCAGCCATTCGCGCACCAGCGTCGCACGTCCTTTTGGGGAGTGGATGCGGTTGCTGGTGATTTTCATCGACGGACACATCGGGCTTTTCACATCGAAGTTGAAGCACAGCCCGTTGCCGTTGCACTCCATCGCGCCGCGCCAGGAAGCGCGAACCGCAATCGGAATTTGTCGGTCATAGGTGCCGCGCTTGACGGCGTCTACCTGCAACATCGGCGCATCAACGCCCTCTGGCGGGCAGATTTTACCCGGGTTAAGACGGTTATCAGGATCAAAAGCGGCTTTCACCTTACGCAGCTCGGCGTAGAGTTGTTCGCCAAAAAACGCCGGGCTGTACTCGGCGCGGAATCCTTTGCCATGCTCTCCCCATAACAAACCGCCATATTTGGCCGTAAGGGCCACGACTTCGTCGGAGATCTCCTTCATCAGGATCTCCTGCTGCGGATCACACATGTCCAGCGCCGGGCGCACGTGTAGCACACCCGCGTCAACGTGCCCGAACATGCCATAGCTCAGACCATGGCTGTCGAGCAGCGCACGAAACTCCACAATATAATCCGCCAGATGCTCCGGCGGCACGCAGGTATCTTCCGCAAACGGAATCGGCTTCGCCGCCCCTTTCGCGTTACCGAGCAGCCCCACCGCCTTTTTACGCATCGCGTAGATTCGCTCGATGCCGGAGAGGTCGTTACACAGCTGCCAGCCAATGACGCCGCCTTCCCCCTGTGCAATCAGCTCATCCAGACGCTGGCAGAGCGTGCTCACCTGGCTCTCAATCAGCTCTGCGTCATCCCCGGCGAACTCGACGATGTTCAGACCGAGCATCTCTTTATCCGGCACGTCGGTAATCAGTTCGCTCACCGAATGCCAGACAATATCTTCCCGGGCCAGGTTCAGTACTTTTGAATCAACGGTTTCCACCGACAGCGCCCGCGCCTCCACCATAAACGGGGCATTACGCAGCGCGGAGTCAAAGGAGTTGTATTTGACGTTCACCAGACGGCGCACCTTCGGCAGCGGGGTGATATCCAGACGCGCTTCGGTGATAAAGGCCAGCGTCCCTTCTGACCCGGTCAGTACGCGGGTAAGATCGAACTGGCTCAGATCGTCATTAAAGACATGGCGCAGATCGTAGCCCGTCAGGAAGCGATTGAGCTTCGGGAATTTGTCGAGGATCAGTTCGCGATTTTCGCGGCAGCGCTCCAGCACGGTGCGATAAATCCGTCCGCTGGTGGTGCTCTCTTTTGCCAGCGTTTCAGCCAGTTCGACCGGCAACGGCTGGGTATCGAGAATATCGCCCCCAAGCAGCACCGCCCGCACACCCATGACGTGATCGGAGGTTTTGCCGTAGACCAGCGAGCCCTGCCCTGAGGCATCGGTGTTGATCATCCCGCCAAGGGTTGCGCGGTTACTGGTGGAAAGCTCGGGCGCAAAAAAATAGCCATACGGTTTTAAAAACTGATTCAGCTGATCTTTGATTACCCCCGCTTCCACACGCACCCACCCCTCTTCCGGGTTGATCTCAATGATGCGATTCATATAGCGGGACATATCAACGATGATGCCCTGGTTCAGCGCCTGCCCATTGGTGCCCGTCCCGCCGCCGCGCGGGGTAAAGACCAGGGAGCTGAAACGCTCCTGCGACGCCAGACGGGCGATGAGGGCCACATCGGCGGTAGAGCGCGGGAAAACGACGGCATCGGGAAGAAGCTGGTAAATACTGTTATCGGTTGCCATCGTCAGCCTGTCGGCATAATCGGTGGCGGTATCACCTGTAAAACCCTGTTGCTCCAGTGCCTGCAAAAAATTAAGCACCAGTTGAACGACGCCCGGTGCCTGAGAAATCTGTGGGATCATTGCTGTCGACCCTAATGAGAATAGTGTGAAATCGTTTGCGTTGTGTCTGGAAAGTTTTATCACATTTTTTTCTTATGTGCTTCGTAGAATTACGGGCAAAATCCGCCTGTCAAAAATTGCTGAAATCACTAATGATTAGAGAGATGCGGTTTATATTCCCATCAGCCTTGCTGGTGTTCATTTAAGGAAAGTTTCGTTTATGGTCAATCTTCGTCAGCCCAGGGATGTCGCACAGATACTGCTGTCGGTGCTGTTCTTAGCCATTATGATTATTGCGTGTCTGTGGATTGTTCGTCCTTTCGTGCTCGGATTTGCCTGGGCCGCGACCGTCGTGGTCGCAACCTGGCCTTTACTCTTACGTTTGCAGAAACTGCTGTTTGGTCGCCGCGGCCTTGCCGTGCTGGTGATGACGCTGCTGCTGTTCCTGCTGTTTATTATTCCCATTGCGCTGCTGGTTAACAGCCTGGTTGACAGCAGCGGCCCGGTTATTCGCGCGGTCACCAGCGGTGACATGACGCTGCCGGATCTCGCGTGGCTGAACAGCATTCCTGTTGTGGGCGCAAAACTATACAGCGGCTGGCACAGCCTGCTGGAGATGGGCGGTAGCGCCCTGATGGCCAAAGTGCGCCCGTACATCGGCACAACCACCACCTGGTTTGTCGGGCAGGCTGCGCATATTGGTCGCTTCATGATGCACTGTACGTTGATGCTGGTCTTCAGCGCCCTGCTGTACTGGCGCGGCGAGCAGGTTGCGCTGGGGGTACGCCATTTCGCCACCCGACTGGCAGGTAAACGCGGCGATGCGGCCGTGCTGCTGGCAGCCCAGGCCGTTCGCGCGGTGGCGCTCGGCGTGGTGGTCACAGCGCTGGTGCAGGCGGTGCTTGGCGGCATCGGGCTGGCTGTTTCCGGCGTACCTTATGCCACTATTTTCACCGTTGTCATGCTGATGACCTGTCTGGCACAGCTTGGTCCGCTGCTGGTGCTGGTTCCCTGCATTATCTGGCTTTACTGGACGGGGGACACGACCTGGGGCACGGTGCTGCTGGTCTGGAGTTGCGTGGTGGGCACCATGGATAACGTGATTCGTCCTCTCCTCATCCGCATGGGCGCTGATCTGCCGCTGATTCTGATCCTGTCCGGGGTGATCGGGGGGTTGATTGCCTTCGGCATGATTGGCCTGTTTATCGGTCCGGTGCTACTTGCGGTAACCTGGCGTCTCTTCTCAGCCTGGGTGCATGAAGTGCCGCCACCCGGAACCGATCCGGACCTCATCTTAAGCGAACTTGAAGAGCTGGAAGATAAGAACGCGCAGTAATAACCTTTGCCGGGTGGCGCTAACGCTTACCCGGCCTACACTCTTCGCAGGAATACTTAAACGTTGCTAAACTATTTATTCTCTGCGCACTGGTCAGACCCGCCTTTTCATGCCTAAAACCGTCATTCTCTTCAAGAAATCTTTACCTCCCTTTAACTATTGAGACGAATCCGATCGACTCATAAAGTTGGCATGCCTACTATTAAGACACGGTTATAAATCAACACCTTGATTTATAAGCATGGAAATCCCCTGAGTGAAACAACGAATTGCTGTGTGTAGTCTTTGCCCATCTCCCACGATGGGCTTTTTTTTTATTTACCTTATGCTGAGCGCACAGGATTTAGGCGTGTTTTAAACGAAACAACCGTTCATTACAGACGGATGAATAGCGATGAAAGAGTTTTACTGTTTAGTTCCATTCGTCATAAGCATATGCCATTTCACTATCAACTGAATATCTTTCTCGTACCAACAGCCAATTGGCGTTCCTAAAAACGCCATCATTTAGCTTTATCTTTTATACTTTTTTCAACCTGAGCATGAAGATTCATGCAGTTTATATACCCTTCTCTACGCGCTGCGTTGACTTCCGTAGCGTGTCTTAACTCCATTGCTAACAACTTATCTTCCATTACAGAAAGGCGATAAATCAGGGCGCACACAATCATTAAAAGAATAATGAATAACACCGAAATATCTACAACCACTTAACCTCTCCAGTTACTTATTGAATCCTGAGTTCTGACGCTATGCACTGTAGTTCTTCGTTTTCCCTGCATTGCGTTGTCATGTAGCCGTTGCACAGGGAACTTAAATCAGACAGAGTCCGTATATTCATTTAAATTTCATCTTTTATAGCTAATCAAACCTATCAGGCTATCTGGCGCAGTCTTGCAACCAGCAGACGGTGAGGAGTAGCTATATCAGTTCCAGGCTCAGAGCAAGGCGGCTAAGACTATTCTTATGCGAACTATTTTTTTAAGTTATTAGTGCTTTGTAAGTTCATTTTCCTCTTTTGATTGCTTGAAAGAGGACTCGCCTTTGTGGCCAGGCGAGTCCTGAATATTAATTTTTACAAATTTCACTCCTACTCAACATCTGCCATTCCCCCTCCAGCACCCGCGTCTCCCCGGTCACCTGCACGTTCACCACCTCGCGTATATCCGCCGAGGACGCGCCAACCTGTAGCTCAAATTCACCTGGCTCGACAATTCGCTTCCCGTCCCGGCGGGTGAAATTAAACATCTCCACCGGCAAGGTAAAGGTCAGGGTGGCGGTTTCTCCCGGTGAAAGCGTAACGCGTTGAAACGCTTTCAGCTCCTGAAGCGGACGAACCTGCGTCGCGACTTTGTCACGCACGTACACCTGTATTACTTCGCTGCCGCTGCGCTCCCCGATGTTACTGACATCGACGCTTAACACCACCTCTCCGTCGACCGGGACGTGGCTTTCAGCGAGACGCGCCGCACTCCAGCGAAACTGCGTCCAGCCAAGACCGTAACCGAACGGGTAAAGTGCGCCGAAATGGAACGCAAACGGCGTGCCGCCGCTTTTCAGCTTGTGGTTATAGTAGTACGGCATCGCCCCGGCGTTTTTCGGCACGCTGACTACCAGCCTGCCCTGCGGCTCCGCGCGGCCGGTTAAGATATCGGCAATCGCCCAGCCCCCTTCCTGCCCCGGCGCCCAGGCCATCATCAGCGCGGCCACCTTCTCTTCCAGCCCCTGAAGGTTATAAGGACGCCCGCCCGTCATGACGACAATTACCGGCTTGCCGGTTGCCACCAGCTCCTCCAGCAGCTGTTGCTGCACGCCCGGCAGATTCAGCGAATCGGTATCCGATCCTTCCCCCACGGTGCCGCTCTGGAATAGCCCGGCGAGGTCGCCCACGCAGGCCACCACCACGTCACTCTCTTTTGCCGCGCTCACGGCTTCGGGGATCAAATCCGTGCGTTGTGAAACCGGCGATTGCTGCATCGGTTTACCGCCGCTGTCGCCCGGGAACACCGGCGCACCCGCCATCCGTTTTTCAATAATGTGGCACCCTTTGGCGTAACGTATCTGCGATGCACCAAGGTACTGTTCCAGCGCCGCGCGCGGGGTTGTCACCTGCGAGGTCTCTTCAACCATATCGCTGATGATCAGGTGAACCGGGAAGCTGTAGCCGCTCAGCAACGCCAGCGGATCGTCCGCCGTCGGCCCCACTACCGCTACACGGGGTTTTCCGCCGAGGGGCAAAATGCCGTTATTTTCCAGCAGCGTGATCGATTTTGTTGCCACCTCGCGCGCCACCTGCCGGGTCGCCTCATTCTGCAAATCGATACCTTTTTCGTCGGCGTACGGTTTTTCAAACAGCCCGAGACGGAATTTTTCACTTAGCACGCGCGCCACAATCTCATCCACTTTCGCCATTGAGATAAGCCCACGCTCTACCGCTTCCGCCAGATGACGCGCGCAGTCATCCTTCGGCAATTCCACGTCCAGCCCGGCGTTAAACGCCAGCGCCGCCGATTCTGCTGGATCGTGAGAAATCCCGTGGTGCTGGTGCAGCAGGCTGACGCCGCCGTAATCCGCGACAATAATGCCGTCGAAGCCCCACTGTTCACGCAGCACGGTGGTGAGCAGGAAATGGTCGCTGTGCCCTGGCTGATTATCGATGTCATGATAGGCCGGCATCACCGAACCGGCGTTGGCCAGCTTCACCGCCATCTCAAACGGCAGCAGGAAGGTATCGTTTAGCTCGCTGAAACCCAGATGGACCGGCGCATGGTTGCGCGCCCCTTCGCTGAAGGAGTGCCCCACGTAATGTTTCAGGGTCGCCAGCAGATCGCGCTTATCGCCCTGCAACCCCTTCACGTACGCCGTCGCCATCACCCCTACCAGCCACGGATCTTCCCCAAAGGTCTCTTCCGTCCGTCCCCAGCGCACATCGCGCGAGACATCCAGCACCGGGGCCAGCCCCTGCTGGCACCCGACAGACCGGGCCTCGTTGCCAATCTGCTCCGCCGCGCGCTGCACCAGCGCCGGGTCCCAGGTGGAACCGTAGTTCAGCGACGACGGGAACAGGGTTGCATCTTTGCACAGCAGCCCCACCAGACACTCCTCATGAAACAGCGCCGGAATGCCGAGCCGGGTCTCCTCCATCATCATACGTTGCAGGCGGTTAGCGGCACGCACGCCGGTTTTTGCATCAACAATGTGCGTGCCGAGCGGACGGGTGATCTGCCCGACGCCCAGCTTCAGCCTTTCGCTGAGGGACGCCTGTTCGCTCACGCCGGCGAACTCATCGCTCAAATCGCTGCGCTCGCGGTGGTTGCCGTGTTCATCGAGGATCAGCCAGTACGCGTGCATCTGGGCAAATTTCTCTTCCGGCGTCATACGCGCCAGTAAATCAGCGACACGCTCGTGTACGGGACGTCCCGCGTCCTTGTAGATCACAGTCATGGTTTACTCCTGTAGTGCGGATTGGGTTACCGGGCTGAGCTGCCCCGCATCGTTTCGAATTTCTCGCTTGCTGGCCAGCTCACGGGCAATGGAATCCACCAGTCGGCTGTTGAGTTTGTAGATAGCAAGGAGCGCCACCATGCAGAGGAACAGCGCGCAGGGGATCAGGGTGAACAGGGCATTGATGGTTGCGAGGACGTGAGGCGCCTGGTTTGCCTGTCCGGGCGCGTAATCCACCATGCCCAGCACCCAACCGACTACCGCCCCACCCAGCGCCAACCCAAACTTGATGGCAAACAGGGCGGTAGAAAAGACCAGCCCGTCCAGACGGCGGCCGCTGCGGTGTTCTTCGTAGTCCACCACATCGGAGAACATGGTCCATTGCAGCGGCGTGGTCAGGTTCTGAATAAAACTAAACACAATATTCAGACCGAATATCAGCCACACCTGCGAAGGAGGAATGAAGAAAATCAACGCGCCAAAAATAACGAAAGAAATAATGGTCCACTGATAGGCACGTACGCGATCAAATTTCCCCAGCAGGCGTTCAGATAATAATGCGCCGCTTAAGGATGCCACCATGCCGGAAACAATAAAGGCAAAGACCAGTTCAGGGCGTAACAGAACATAGTTAACGTAATACATGGTCGCAGAGCCACGCGTCACGACGGCGGTTAACAGTAAAATATTAAACAGAAAAACAATTCGCCACTGGCTGTTGGCGGCCAGCAGTTTTAAATCCGTCAGCATCGAGCCGGAGGTGTCATTGCGCGGCGAGTAACGCTCCCGGGTCATAAAGAAGCAGCAGAAGAATAAAATAATACCCAGCAGCCCCATCAGGCTCATGGCATAGAAATAACCTTTTTGCACATTCCCCTGACCTAATAATGAGACCAGCGGCAGCGCGATGACCGTTACAATCAACCCGCCGATAAACGACAGGCCAAAGCGCCAGGATTGCAGCGAGTGGCGCTCGCGCGGGTCGAGCGTCAGCGCGCCGGGCATGGCGCAGTATGGAACGTTAATCGCGGAGTAGATCAGGCTCAGGATGGCATAGGTTACGCAGGCATAGACAATTTTCGCCGTCTGCCCGGCATCCGGTACGTAGAAGGTAATCAGGCAGCTCACGCCAAACGGAATGGCAAACCAGAGCAGCCAGGGACGAAAACGACCGTGGCGGGTCTGAGTGCGGTCCACCAGCGCGCCAATGCACGGATCGACAAACGCATCGATCACGCGCACCACTAAAAACATGGTGCCCATAATGGCCGCCGGCAAACCGAATACGTCCGTATAGAAATACGCGAGAAATAACGTTGCCGTTTGCCAGACCAGCGCGCTGGCCATATCACCGAGGCCATAACCTATTTTATCTTTGGTACGTAATACAGAGGAGATTGTCATTGTTATTTGCCTTTTTATCAGGTTAAAACGTATTTCAACCAGTCGCGCATCATCCCGACGGATGTACGCGGTAAGGCTCAAGTATTAGCAACGCCCTGCCCACTAACAATTGTCTAAATTAACAGATAAATTATGATATTTGGTTTTTTGCTTTATTTGTGATGGTGAGCATATTCGCAGGAAAATAAAAAAGGCGAGGACAGATATCCTCGCCTTTTTCAGGTTATGCAGGTTTTACTTGTTCAGCTCTGCCAGGCTCAGCCAGGTTTGCACCACGGTGTCCGGGTTCAGGGAGAGGCTATCAATCCCCTCATCCATCAGCCAGGCCGCAAAGTCTTCATGGTCAGAAGGACCCTGCCCGCAGATCCCGACATATTTACCCTGTTTCTTCGCCGCACGGATGGCCATGGAGAGCAGCGCTTTCACCGCCTCGTTACGCTCATCAAACAGCTCAGAGACGACGCCGGAGTCGCGGTCCAGGCCGAGCGCCAGCTGCGTCATATCATTCGAACCAATGGAGAAGCCGTCGAAGTGCTCCAGGAACTGCTCGGCCAGCAGGGCGTTGGACGGAATTTCACACATCATGATGATCTTCAGCCCGTTCTCGCCGCGCTTCAGCCCCTGACGCGCCAGCTCATCCACCACCGCTTTCGCCTGATCCACGGTACGGACGAACGGGATCATGATTTCCACGTTGGTCAGCCCCATGTCGTTGCGCACGCGTTTTACCGCTTCGCACTCCAGCGCGAAGCAGTCGCGGAAGCTTTCCGACACGTAGCGTCCGGCGCCGCGGAAGCCCAGCATCGGGTTCTCTTCTTCCGGCTCGTAGCGTTCGCCGCCCACCAGGTTGGCATATTCGTTGGACTTAAAGTCCGACAGACGCACGATCACGCGTTTCGGGTAGAAGGCCGCGCCGAGCGTGGCGATGCCTTCCGTCAGGCGGCCGACATAGAACTCTCTCGGCGAGTCGTAACCCTTCATCATCTCGCGGATTTCGTTTTGCAGCTTCGCGTCCTGGTCGTCAAACTCCAGCAGCGCGCGCGGGTGAACGCCGATCATGCGGTTGATGATGAATTCCAGACGCGCCAGGCCCACGCCTTCGTTCGGCAGGCAGGCGAAGTCAAACGCGCGATCCGGGTTACCGACGTTCATCATGATTTTCAGCGGCAGGTCCGGCATGGTATCCACGCTGGAGCTCTTCACGCTGAAGTCGAGGATATCGGCATACACGTAACCGGTATCGCCTTCGGCACAGGAGACCGTCACGTTCTGGTCGTCCTTCATGCGTTCGGTCGCGTCACCGCAGCCGACCACCGCCGGGATCCCCAGCTCACGGGCGATAATAGCCGCGTGGCAGGTACGGCCACCGCGGTTGGTGACGATAGCAGCCGCTTTCTTCATGATCGGCTCCCAGTCCGGGTCGGTCATGTCGGTCACCAGCACGTCGCCAGGCTGAATGCGATTCATCTCGCTGATGTCGTGGATCACTTTCACCGGACCGGCACCGATGCGGTGGCCGATTGCGCGGCCTTCCGCGACAATTTTGCCCTGCGCGTGCAGGGTGTAGCGCTCCATGACCTGACCGCGCGAACGGACGGTTTCCGGACGCGCCTGCACGATAAACAGCTTGCCGGTGTGGCCGTCTTTGGCCCACTCGATGTCCATCGGACGGCCATAGTGTTTTTCAATCTGCACCGCCTGCTTCGCCAGCTCTTCCACTTCGGCGTCGGTGAGCGAGAAGCGATCCCGCTGCTCCTGCGGCACATCTTCAATGGTGACCTGCTTGCCATGCTCTTGCGTCGGGGCATAGATCATGCGGATTTTTTTCGAGCCCATGGTGCGGCGTACCACTGCCGGACGGTTAGCCGCCAGCGTAGGCTTGTGCACGTAGAATTCGTCAGGGTTCACCGCCCCCTGCACCACCATCTCGCCCAGACCCCACGCGGAGGTGATAAACACCACCTGGTCGAAGCCGGATTCCGTGTCGATAGAGAACATCACGCCGGAAGAGCCTACGTCGGAGCGCACCATGCGCTGTACGCCTGCGGAGAGCGCGACGCCGCGGTGGTCATAGCCCTGATGCACGCGATAGGAGATGGCGCGGTCGTTGAACAGGGAAGCAAACACATGCTTCACCGCCACCAGTACCGCCTCGTAACCCTGGACGTTGAGGAAGGTTTCCTGCTGTCCGGCGAAAGAGGCATCCGGCATATCTTCCGCGGTAGCGGAAGAGCGCACGGCAAAGGAGGCCTGCGCGTCGTCAGCGGAGAGCTGGTTGTAGGCGTCATGGATGGCTTTTTCCAGTTCCGGCTGGAAAGGTGTGTCGATAATCCACTGGCGGATTTGCGCGCCGGCTTTGGCAAGCTCGGTGACATCATCAATATCCGTTTTATCCAGCAGGTCGTAAATGCGCTGGTTTACACCGCTCTGGTCTAAAAACAGGTTAAACGCATCGGCGGTTGTGGCAAACCCGTTTGGTACGGAGACACCCATACCGGACAGATTTGTAATCATTTCACCCAGGGAGGCATTTTTGCCCCCAACTCTGTCTACATCATTCATGCCGAGTTGGTTATACCAAAGCACCAGCGGTGACGAGCCATTGTTGGACATCGAAACAATCCTTTTGTGATATTTGATCGGAGTAAGAAACACCTGACTACGTATTTATACTGGCATATTTATTTCCGCTAAAAAAACGGTGAATCGTGTAAGCAATTTAAATTTTCAACTTTTCGGACAGTTTCCCCGCACTCGCTAACCCGATGATTCCTATAGATTCCGGCAAAAACCATAGAAATAACGCCGCTAATCAGAAAATGAAATCCACTTTTCAGGAAAATCAAAAACACCATTTCATTTTAAATTCAGATAAGTTCTTTGCTGTGCAATTAACTTTTTTAATTTATGCTTTCAGGCAATTACGTACGCTATTCAGGGTGGATAAAATGGATAATGCTGTCGATCGCCACGTTTTTTATATTTCTGATGGGACGGCGATTACCGCCGAGGTGCTGGGACACGCGGTGATGTCGCAGTTTCCCGTGTCGATAAACAGCATCACGCTGCCGTTCGTGGAAAACGAGAGCCGGGCCAAAGCGGTCAAGGACCAGATCGACGCCATTTACCAGCAGACCGGTGTTCGTCCGCTGGTGTTCTATTCCATTGTGATCCCTGAGATCCGCAACATCATTCTGCAAAGCGAGGGCTTCTGTCAGGATATCGTGCAGGCGCTGGTTGCACCCTTGCAAAGCGAGCTGAAGCTCGACCCGACGCCGATCGCTCACCGTACCCACGGGCTGAACCCCGGCAACCTGACCAAATACGATGCGCGTATTGCCGCCATTGACTACACTCTGGCGCACGACGACGGGATCTCGCTGCGCAATCTGGACCAGGCGCAGGTCATTTTGCTTGGCGTGTCGCGCTGCGGTAAAACCCCCACCAGCCTTTACCTGGCAATGCAGTTTGGCATTCGCGCCGCCAACTACCCCTTTATTGCCGATGATATGGACAACCTGGTGCTGCCTGCCGCGCTCAAGCCGCTTCAGCATAAGCTGTTTGGGCTGACCATCAACCCGGAACGACTGGCGGCGATCCGCGAAGAACGTCGCGAGAACAGCCGCTACGCCTCAATGCGCCAGTGCCGAATGGAAGTCTCCGAAGTCGAAGCGCTGTACCGGAAAAATCAGATCCCCTGGCTGAACAGTACCAACTATTCAGTAGAAGAAATTGCCACCAAGATCCTCGATATCATGGGACTGAATCGCCGCATGTACTAATATGCTAGTACATTAATCCAGTTTCAGTTATTATCATGCCATCCTCGGGGCGACGTGCCCCGAACTTGAAATCAGCAGGGATTGGTTTAAGGTGATGCCCATCACTTCCCGGTAGTCTGCCGATGAAGCAAAAAATTTCTGAGACATTCCATGAACAAAACCGACGAACTGCGCACCGCGCGCATTGATAGCCTGGTCACCCCGGCTGAGCTGGCCCGGCTGCACCCCGTTTCCGCCGAGGTAGCGGACCATGTGACGGCCTCCCGTCGCCGCATCGAAAAAATTCTCAATGGTGAAGACAAACGTCTTCTGGTAGTAATTGGCCCCTGCTCCATCCACGACCTGGACGCGGCGATGGATTATGCACAACGCCTTCAGACGCTGCGCGGCACGTATCAGGATCGCCTGGAGATCGTGATGCGTACCTACTTTGAAAAACCGCGTACCGTCGTGGGCTGGAAAGGATTGATATCCGATCCCGATCTGAACGGTAGTTACCGGGTGAATCACGGCATTGCGCTGGCGCGTAAGCTGCTGCTACAGGTTAACGAGCTGGGCGTGCCGACCGCTACCGAATTTCTGGATATGGTGACCGGACAGTTTATTGCCGACCTCATTAGCTGGGGCGCGATTGGCGCGCGTACCACCGAAAGCCAGATCCACCGTGAAATGGCGTCGGCGCTCTCCTGCCCGGTGGGCTTCAAAAACGGAACGGACGGCAATACCCGCATCGCCGTTGATGCCATCCGCGCGTCACGCGCCAGCCATATGTTCCTCTCCCCGGATAAAAACGGCCAGATGACCATCTACCAGACCAGCGGCAACCCGTTCGGACATATCATTATGCGTGGCGGTAAAAAACCGAATTACCATGCAGAAGATATTGCCGCCGCCTGCGAAACGCTGGCGGAATTTGACCTGCCGGAGCATCTGGTGGTGGATTTCAGCCACGGCAACTGCCAGAAACAGCACCGCCGCCAGCTGGACGTCTGCGATGAAGTCTGCCAGCAGATCCGCAGCGGCTCGACCGCCATTGCAGGAATTATGGCGGAGAGCTTTATCAAAGAAGGCACGCAGAAGATCGTCGCCGGACAGCAAATGGTGTACGGCCAGTCGATCACCGACCCGTGCCTGAGCTGGGAAGACAGCGAGCTGCTGCTGGAGAAGCTGGCTTCAGCCGTGGACACGCGCTTTTAAAATCCTGCCGGGTGACGCTGCGCTTACCCGGCCTACGGTACGTGCCCTTCTCCCTCTCCCCATGGGCTGAGGGTTCCCCACAAATTAATGCGAGCACTGAGCAATCCCCTCGCCCCTCCGGGGAGAGGGTTAGGGTGAGGGG
>NZ_JADCLG010000011.1:0-60573 GCF_014982425.1 Enterobacter cloacae complex sp. I1M
TCCGTTCCGCCACTTATTAAAAGCCCTGAGCTAACGCTCAGGGCTTTTTTCTTTTCTGTCGTTTAACTATTGCGAAATTAGCAAAAATCCTCTGCGTTTTACGATCTTTTTCGACATAACAACCACAGCGATAATCCTCCTCAGTTTACGAACATAACGATTGAGGAATGATATGACTATCCCTGCACTGGGTCTGGGCACTTTTCGCCTGAAGGACGACGTTGTTATCGCATCTGTTAAAACCGCACTCGAGTTGGGCTATCGCGCTATTGATACGGCGCAGATTTATGACAACGAAGCTGCCGTAGGTCAGGCTATCGAGGAGAGCGGCGTACCGCGCCATGAGCTTTTCATCACCACCAAAATCTGGATTGAGAACCTCAGCAAAGACAAGCTGATCCTGAGCCTGAAGGAAAGTCTGAAAAAGCTGCGTACTGACTATGTTGATCTGACGCTGATCCACTGGCCATCACCTGGCGATGCCGTCTCCGTAGAAGAGTTCATGCAGGCGCTGCTGGAAGCAAAAGAGCAGGGCTTGACGCGTGAAATTGGTATCTCGAATTTCACTATCCCATTGATGGAAAAAGCCATTGCCGCAGTGGGTAAAGAGAATATTGCTACTAACCAGATTGAACTCTCTCCTTACCTGCAAAACCGCAAAGTTGTGGACTGGGCGAAACAGCATGGCATTCACATCACCTCGTACATGACGCTGGCATATGGTAAGGCCCTGAAAGATGAAGTGATTGCACGCATCGCTGAAAAACACAATGCAACAGCTGCACAGGTGATCCTGGCATGGGCGATAGGTGAAGGATATGCCGTGATCCCGTCTTCAACCAAACGTGAAAACCTGGCAAGTAACCTGTTAGCGTGGGATCTCCAGCTCGATGATGAAGACAAAAAAGCGATCGCTGCACTGGAATGCAACGATCGTCTGGTCAGCCCCGAAGGGTTAGCACCTAACTGGGATTAATAACAACCCTCCCTCTGTGCCTTTAAACCCTCATACAGCTCCTCCGGGAGCTGTTTTTATATGCTCACTAAGGAAGTCGATAAATGCGCGTATGCGCGTACTTACCGCTCTGTCACTGTAATACACCGCGCTAAAAGGCATCTCTACAGGTAAGCGTTTGTCAGCCATTAGCTCAACTAGCTGGCCCGCGGCTATTTCCTTATCAATCATATAGTCTGATAAACAGGCGATCCCGTTTCCTTCAAGACATAGCTGTTTCAGCGTTTCCCCGCTATTAGACGAAAGTCCGCAGGTGATCTCATGAAGTTGTCCGTCATGACAGGCCACGGGCCAGGTGTTCAGCGAGACAGGTTCCGTAAAGCCCAGGCACAGGTGCTGCTTCAGCTCCTCAACGGTCTCAGGTTTGCCATGCTCTGCAATATATTGCGGCGACGCGATAATTTTGCGGTAGCTGGTGAACAGAGGGCGAGCGCGTAAACTTGAATCCGTCAGGGTTCCCGCGCGGATCGCCACGTCAACTTTACGCTCAATCAGGTTAATAAACGTCTCAGAAGAGACCAGAGACAGGGTCATCTCCGGGTAGCGTTCGCGGAAGGGTTTAATCAACGGCATCAGGAAATGCAGCACGACCGGCGTCGCCGCATCTATGCGCAGCAGCCCACGCGGCGTGCTGCGAGATTCCATGATTTCCGTTTCTGCTGCCGCCATCTCCTGCAAAACGGACTGCACGCGTCGAAAATAACGTTCACCTTCTTCCGTCAGGCTGAGCTGCCGCGTTGTTCTGTTGAGCAGACTCACCCCGAGCTTCATCTCCAGCTTTTTCACCGAGCGGCTGATGGCGGAGTTCGCCTGTCCGAGCTGTTCGGCAGCACGGCTGAAGCTGCCGCTTTCAACAACGGCAACGAAGACAGTCAGTTCTTCCGATGTGGCTTTCATTATTGCATCACCTGCAAAATTCTATTGAGATTCTAACCATTTTTGTTATTTAAACACTGGCGCATACTGCCTGTCATCTTAATCCTGAAGAGACGGAGTATTTTATGCCACTGGCGCTTCTTGCCCTGACGATCAGTGCCTTCGCAATTGGCACGACCGAATTTGTTATTGTAGGACTTGTTCCTACCATTGCTGAACAACTCGCTATCTCGCTGCCTTCTGCCGGGCTGCTGGTATCTATTTACGCGTTAGGCGTCGCTGTTGGGGCGCCTGTGCTGACCGCACTGACTGGACGCTTTCCACGTAAACAACTGTTAGTTGCCCTGATGGTGCTCTTCACCGCCGGCAATATTCTGGCGTGGCAGTCACCGGATTACTCCACGCTGGTCATTGCCCGCCTGCTGACAGGCCTCGCGCACGGTGTCTTCTTCTCCATCGGTTCCACGATTGCAACCAGCCTGGTGCCAAAAGAGAAAGCGGCGTCAGCCATTGCGATTATGTTTGGTGGCTTAACCGTCGCGCTGGTCACCGGCGTGCCGTTAGGAACGTTTATCGGACAACATTTTGGCTGGCGTGAAACCTTCCTCGCCGTATCGCTGTTGGGCGTGATTGCTCTGGTAGCCAGCCTGCTGCTGGTGCCCTCCAGTATTCCGGGACGCGCGAGCGCCAGCCTGAGCGATCAGGTTAAAGTTCTGACACACCCGCGCCTGCTGCTGATCTATGCCGTTACGGCCCTGGGTTATGGAGGTGTGTTCACTGCGTTCACCTTCCTTGCACCGATGATGCAGGAACTGGCTGGTTTTTCTCCGGGCGCGGTGAGCTGGATTTTACTGGGCTACGGTATCTCCGTCGCAATCGGCAATATCTGGGGCGGCAAGCTTGCGGATAAGCATGGTGCGGTACCGGCGCTGAAATTCATCTTCGCCGCCCTGGTTGCCCTGCTGATGATTTTCCAGTTCACCGCATCGATGCAATACGCCGCGCTGGTAACGGTGTTGGTTATGGGGATATTCGCTTTTGGTAATGTGCCGGGATTGCAGGTATATGTTGTGCAGAAAGCCGAACGTTATACGCCTAATGCGGTGGATGTCGCATCTGGGCTGAATATCGCCGCATTTAATATCGGTATCGCACTCGGTTCGGTTATCGGTGGGCTGGTGGTTGAACATGTTGGATTAACCCAAACGCCATGGATTGGTGCGGTAATTGTGCTTATCGCTTTCCTCCTTATTGGTCTCAGTGGACGGCTTGATAAACCCGCTCGCGTCGCACTTGGATAAGTATCAGTAAGTGCTTGCTTACAAAACTGGAAAGCGGTTTCTCAGTAATTGCGTTGAAAGTGTGACCTAAAATCCCTATAACATTAGAACCAGTCCGTTTTCCGGGCTGGTTCATGTTACAGAGGCCGTTTCCAAAAGTGCGAAAAAATACCTATGCCATGCGTTATGTTGCCGGAATGCCTGCGGAGAGGATCTTACCTCCGGGGTCGTTTGCGAGCCTTAGCCAGGCATTACCAGCGGGCACTCCATTAAGCAGTGACGAAAAAATTCGCGTACTGGTGTGGAACATCTTTAAGCAACAGCGTGCGGAGTGGTTATCCGTACTTCAAAATTTTGGTAAAGATGCGCATCTGGTTCTGTTACAGGAGGCGCAAACCACGCCTGAACTGGTCAGGTTTGCAACGACGAACTATCTTGCAGCCGATCAGGTGCCTGCCTTTGTTCTGCCACAGCATCCTTCCGGGGTGATGACCCTTTCAGCCGCACATCCGGTCTATTGCTGCCCGCTGCGTGAACGTGAACCGATCCTGCGTCTGGCAAAATCAGCGCTGGTCACGGTCTATCCGTTGCCCGACACCCGTCTGCTGATGGTGGTAAACATTCATGCGGTGAACTTCAGCCTGGGTGTTGATGTGTACAGTAAGCAGTTACTTCCCATCGGCGATCAGATTGCTCATCACAGTGGGCCGATCATTATGGCCGGGGACTTCAATGCCTGGAGCCGTCCGCGTATGAACGCGTTGTACCGCTTCGCGCGTGAAATGTCGCTGCGTGAAGTTCGTTTTAACGATGACCAGCGCAAGAAAGCGTTTGGTCGTCCTCTCGATTTTGTCTTCTATCGGGGTTTAAGCGTGCACGACGCCTCCGTTCTGGTGACGCGCGCCTCCGATCATAATCCTCTACTAGTCGAATTCAGTCCCGGCAAACCTGATAAATAATGGTGCGTCAGGTCTGCCGTGGGGCAGGCCTGTGCGGGTGCTGCCCTTTATTTTTTAACCCATAAAAGGACAGCAACATGACAACAACACACTCCCATCATGACAACGTCGAAAAACAGTTTGGTTCTCAGGCAAGTGCCTACCTGAGCAGTGCCGTACATGCCTCTGGCCGCGATCTGGTACGTCTCGGCGAACGGCTCGCCGCGTTTCCTGACGCGCACGTGCTGGACTTAGGCTGCGGAGCGGGGCACGCCAGTTTTACCGCCGCACAGCAGGTTGCTCAGGTGACGGCGTATGACTTATCGAGCCAGATGCTGGATGTGGTTGCTGAAGCGGCGAAAGCGAAAGGGCTGAATAACGTCACGACGCGACAGGGCTACGCTGAATCTTTACCCTTTGAGGATGCATCCTTTGAGGCTGTGATTAGCCGTTACTCTGCACACCACTGGCATGATGTGGGGCAGGCATTACGGGAAGTGAAACGCGTGCTCAAACCGGGCGGAATATTCATCATCATGGACGTGATGTCTCCCGGGCATCCGGTACGGAATATCTGGCTCCAGACGGTTGAAGCGCTGCGTGATACCTCGCACGTGCAAAACTACTCCAGTGGAGAGTGGCTTACGTTTATCACCGAAGCTGGCTTGATTTCACGCTCATTGATAACCGACCGTTTGCCGCTGGAGTTCACGTCATGGATTGCACGGATGCGCACACCGGAGGCATTAACTCAGGCGATCCGATTGTATCAGGAGAGTGCCTCTGCTGACGTCAAGGCGTACTTTGAATTGCATGACGATGGTTCGTTTACCAGCGACACCATTATGGCTGAAGCGCAAAAAGCGGGATAAACAAAAAAGGCACCGAGGGGAATCGGTGCCTTTTTAATAAGCGATCGTACTATCAGGAATCTGGCGTAGCGCTGTTTTTCACAAACAACGTCAGCTGGTCGCCAGGTTGCAGGTTGTCAGTATCGTTGTTCCAGCGCATCACATCTTTGATGTTTACGCCGTGACGCTTAGCAATACTGGACAGCGAGTCGCCTTTACGTACGCGATAGGTAATGCTATCGCTGTTTTTAGCGAGACGCTGTGCGCTGCTACCTGCACCTACGGTCAGCGTTTGACCCACTTTCAGACCGGATCCGCGCAGATTATTCCACTGCTGGAGATCTTTCGTATTCACGCCAAGACGTGATGCAATACCTGAAAGCGTATCACCTGAACGCACCTTATAGCTGCGGCTGCTTACAGGCGACGTATCAGCAATCAGCGTAGACTGAACGGCTGCAATTTCACCCGAAGCTAAAGACTCACGTAACTGCTCCGCGTGTTTCTGCGGAACCATCACATAGCGCGGGCCGCTTGCACCCAGCGTGGAGCCTTTAACACCTGCATTAAAGGTTTTAAGCTTACTTACCGACATACCCGTCATATCGGCAACCTGTTGAATATCAACAGGGCTGCTGAGGCGGACACGCGCCAGTGCACGACTTTCGTCTGGTGTTGGCAGTTGTACACCGTAACGTTTGCTGTTCTTGAGAATGTCACTCAATGCCAGCATTTTCGGTACGTAAATCTTTGTTTCCTGTGGCAGTGAGAGCGACCAGAAGTCTGTGGATTTTCCACGCGCTTTATTCGCTTTCATTGCCTTCAGTACACGACCTTCACCACTGTTATACGCCGCGACAGTCAATAACCAGTCGCCGTCAAACATCTTGTTCAGACGTTGCATCATGTCGAGAGCGGCTGTCGTTGAAGCGACAACATCACGACGCGCATCGTAGTTGCGGGTCTGCTTTAAACCATAATTTCGCCCTGTGCTCGGAATGATCTGCCAGATGCCTGCTGCATTGGCGCCAGACGTCGCGTGCGGGTCAAAAGCGCTCTCCACTATGGGTAGTAGTACCAGTTCCATAGGCATGTTACGTTTCTTAACTTGCCCTGCTATCCAGTACATATACGGCTCTGCCCGTAATGTTACATCGTGGAGATAGCTCTTATTTCTCAAATACTTCTGTTTCTGTTCGCGAATCCGGCTGTTTTCCGGAATTCCCATCTTTAGCTCGTCGCCAATAGAGGCCCACAAGTCTTGTTCCTGCGCGAAGGATGTCCCATCGTCCAACCATCGCGCCTGACTCGTAAACTTCCCTGCTTCCCCTTGACCAGCCGCAGAAAGGCTCTGTGCGTGCTGTTGTACGTTGCTGCCGTTTTGTGACTGGCAACCTACAAGCAGGACAGAGGCGAGTAATATCGCTTTTGCCTTCATGTGTGTGTCAATAGTTGCTTAAAAGACGAGCGATGATAACGGCGAAATTTTGAAAAGGCAACCCGCAATTATCTGAAGTTATCTTTCTTTGACCTTAACCATGCAAATCGCGCTTCAGGTTGTAACAAATTTGTTTCTTGATTAATTTTATTAATTAAATCAACGTCATTCGTTCTTAAAAATAAATTTATTTGTCGCTCATTTTTCAGAATTACGGGGAGTGTTTTTTGGTTTTTTGCACGTAACTCCTTCACTTTCTGGTAATAATCCTGAATCGCCCGATCCTCTGGTAGTACGCTTGCAGCAAACTTCATATTCCCTAATGTATACTCATGTGCGCAACAAATTACGGTGTCGGCTGGCAGCGCATTAATTTTTTGTAAAGATTGATACATCTGTTCTGGCGTGCCTTCAAACAGCCTTCCACAGCCGCCGGAAAACAGCGTGTCGCCACAAAAAAGATAAGGTTTGCTGTAGAAACAGAGATGACCGGAAGTGTGACCTGGCGTAGCAAATACGGAAAACTCGCACCCGAGGATGAGGATACTTTCGCCTTCTTCGACAACTTGCGTCGTACCCTTATCCTGTGTCTCTGCTGGTCCGTAGACGGGAATATGGGGATAGCGCGCAAGGAGATCGGGAACACCACCGACATGATCGTGATGGTGATGGGTAAGGAGGATCGCTTCAGGCTGCCAGTCGTTTTCTTCTATCGCGTGCAGGATCGGTACGGATTCGCCGGGATCAACAATGATGCATCTGCGATCGTCATCGACTAAAACCCAGATGTAATTGTCCTGAAAGGCGGAAATACTGATAAGATTCATGCATTACCTCTTATAGCGTGGCGGGTGTTTTGATGAAACCGGCAAGGATACCTCAGACTGTCGCACCACCGGAACGTTGGGCAGAGTTGCCCTGGGGTGAATATTATCGCGAGGCCTTAGAACTTCAGCTTAAACCCTGGCTCGCGAAAATGTATGGTTTTCACCTGCTTAAGATTGGCAATCTGAGCGCAGAAATCAATACCGAAAGCTGCGCTATCTCGCATCAGGTTAGCGTATCGCTTAATGGCTCCCCGGTTCAGGTGAAGGCTGATCCGCTGCATTTGCCTTTTGCGGAAAAATCCATTGATGCCTGTCTGCTCGCCCATGCGCTGCCCTGGTGTAGCGATCCCCATCGTCTGCTGCGGGAAGCCGACCGCGTGTTGATTGACGACGGCTGGCTGATCCTGAGCGGTTTTAATCCGCTGAGTCTGATGGGGCTGCGCAAGCTAACGCCCGTGCTGCGCCGCACGCCGCCGTATAACAGCCGGATGTTTACTATGATGCGCCAGCTGGACTGGCTTTCACTGCTGAATTTTGAAGTGCTGAGCTACGGCGGTTTTCAGGTCATTCCCTGGACGCGAAAGGGCGGTGCTTTACTCAGCACCCATTTACCCGCGCTGGGCTGCATGCAGTATATTGTCGCGCGTAAGAGGACGATCCCCCTTACGCTCAACCCGATGAAGCAAAGCAAATCAAAAACGCGGATCCGCCAGACCGTGGGTGCCACGCGGCAGTACAAAAAGCCGTGATCAGGATTCAGGTTGATAACCTGCATCCTCATGGGTTGGGTTTGATGCCGCCGCGCGAGCCAGCTCGTCACAGCGTTCGTTTTCAGGGTGACCGGCGTGCCCCTTTACCCACTCCCATTTGATTTCGTGCTGACCGAGGGCGGCATCAAGACGCTTCCAGAGATCGACATTCTTGACGGGTTTTTTCTCTGCCGTTTTCCAGCCGCGCTTTTTCCAGTTGTGGATCCATTGGGTAATGCCCTGGCGAACATACTGGCTGTCGGTACTCAGCACCACGTCACAATGTTCTTTTAAGGCTTCCAGCGCCACGATGGCCGCCATCAACTCCATGCGGTTGTTGGTGGTCAGGAAATAGCCTTCACTAAATGTTTTTTCATGCTGGCGATAGCGCATAATGGCGCCATAGCCGCCGGGCCCTGGGTTACCGAGACAAGATCCATCGGTGAAAATTTCTACCTGTTTACGCATCTCTGGTAGACTTCCTGTATTTGAAACGTTCAGTAAAACGATAAGTCTGACATAAATGACCGCTATGAGCACTGCAATTACTCGCCAGATTGTTCTTGATACCGAAACCACCGGTATGAACCAGATTGGCGCCCACTACGAAGGGCACAAAATCATTGAGATTGGTGCCGTTGAAGTGGTGAACCGTCGTCTTACGGGCAACAACTTCCACGTTTACCTCAAACCCGATCGGCTGGTGGATCCGGAAGCGTTCGGCGTTCACGGGATTGCCGATGAGTTTTTGCTGGATAAGCCCACCTTCGCCGATGTCGCGGATGAATTTCTCGACTACATCAGAGGTGCGGAACTTGTCATTCATAACGCGTCGTTCGATATCGGCTTTATGGACTATGAGTTCAGCAAGCTCAACCGCGATATTCCAAAGACAAATACGTTCTGTAAAGTCACGGATAGCCTGGCGCTGGCAAGGAAGATGTTCCCCGGCAAGCGTAACAGCCTTGATGCCCTGTGCTCTCGCTATGAGATAGACAACACCAAGCGTACCCTGCACGGCGCATTGCTCGATGCCCAGATACTGGCCGATGTATACCTGACCATGACCGGCGGGCAAACGTCGATAAAATTCAGTATGGAAAATGAATCCCAGCAGACGCGGGATGAAGGCGGCATTCAGCGTGTCGTGCGCCAGGCTAATCGCCTGCGGGTTGTTTTAGCCAGTGATGAAGAGCTAATGAACCACGAATCTCGCCTCGATTTAGTGCAGAAGAAGGGCGGAAGCTGTCTGTGGCGTGGATGAAAAAAGGCGGAAACGTTTGTTAAATCGCCGTTTGGGTGATTTTTGCAGCAAACGATTCAAAACCTGAGAAAAAGCGTTGACGAGTTCAGAGGCAAACCGTAATATTCGCCTCGTTCCCCAAACGGGAACAGTGGAGCGGTAGTTCAGTCGGTTAGAATACCTGCCTGTCACGCAGGGGGTCGCGGGTTCGAGTCCCGTCCGTTCCGCCACTTATTCAGAAAGCCTGAATCAGAAATGATTCAGGCTTTCGTCGTTTTATACCCCCTAAAAACTCACCTATTCTCATTCTATTTTCATTAACAAAAATTTAATAAACAAAGTGCAATTTATTAACAAATGCACATTATTGGTGCGAAATTCGCACTGTTATTGTGCATTATGTCTCCATCTCACCTTCTGCCCTCATGTTGATGTATAATAATTATGTAAAAATAATTCATAAGAAATCATTCAGTTACCTGTCATTCTTCAGAAAACTCATGAACCAATACGTTATTGGTTCGCTTATTGCTTAATCATTAGCACGATAAGTAGTTTGTCATATCAATAACTTATCGTTAATAAAAATAAAGTCATGATGAAAGCGAGCGAACCAATATGGAAAAACCTTCACGGGTTTTAGCAAATTCCAGCACCGCGCTTGACCAGTTGCGCGGGCTTATCAACCAGCACGAGTCAACACCAGGCACTCCGCTGCCCACTGAACGTGAGCTATCGGAAACACTCGGCGTAGGACGACGCGAAGTGCGTCGCGCGCTGGACGTGCTGGAAGAAGAAGGGCGGATCTGGCGCAAGCAGGGCAAAGGTACCTTCATTGGTCCGGCTGCCCCTGTTGAGCCGTTGGCGCTTCAGGGATTGGTTCAGCAAACCAACCTGCTGGAAGTCATGGAAGCTCGACTACAGCTCGAACCCGGCTTAGCCCGACTTGCGGCACTGCGTGCCACCAGGGAAAACCTCGCGCTCATGCAGCGCATGCTGGAACGCATTGACAAGGTCAGCCCGGATGACCGCGATCTTAACGAACTGTGGGATAGCGCCTTTCATCGCGCCATTGCGGAAGCAGCCGGCAACCGCCTGATGCTAGGGCTTTTCGATGCGATAGATGCCGTCCGCCGGGAGCCCGGCTGGCAGTATTTACGCGAGCTTGCCCGCACCCCCGAACGTGTCGACAACTATAACGACCACCATCACAAAATCATGTCAGCGATTATTCATCGCCAGCCTAATGAAGCTGCGGCCGCCATGCGCGAACACCTGCTCAGCCTGCAAACCGCCCTGATTCAGGCTATCCACCTTGAGGACGATTCCACGCTATGACGACGATACCCTTTAAGGATTCCACTCCCGTACTGCGGCTGCAAAACCTCAACGTTAAATTCGCGGGCTCGCCGGTGAGTGTGCTCGAAGATATCTCGCTGGCGGTAAGGGCGGGCGAAACGCTGGCGCTGGTGGGCGAGTCCGGCTGCGGTAAAAGCATCACTTCCCTGGCGCTGATGGGGTTATTGCCTGCCAGCGCCAGGGTCGTCAGTGGGGAGATGCACTTCCGCCGCCACGATCTGCGCAAGCTCTCGCCGCGCGAGTATGCCAATCTGCGCGGCAGCGAGCTGGCGATGATATTCCAGGAGCCCATGACCTCGCTCAACCCGGCTTTCACGCTTGGCGATCAGCTCAGTGAAGCGGTGATGCGCCATCAAACGCTCTCCCGGGCTGAGGCGATGACGGTTGCGCTACAGATCCTGGAGAAGGTGCAGATCCCGGCCGCAGAGATGCGCCTTAAGGCTTACCCGCATCAGCTTTCCGGCGGTATGCGCCAGCGCGTGATGATTGCGATGGCGCTGATAAACCATCCCAAATTACTGATCGCTGACGAACCCACTACCGCTCTGGACGTGACCATTCAGGCGCAAATTCTCGCTCTGCTCAATACCTTAAAAGAAGAAACGGGCACGGCGGTGCTGATGATCACCCACGATTTAGGCGTGGTGGCCGAAGTGGCACAGCAGGTGGCGGTGATGTATGCCGGCCAGGTAGTAGAGCAGGGAAGCGTCGAGGCGATATTTGCCGACCCGCAGCACCCGTACACAATTGGCCTGATGGGCTCGATCCCCTCCCTTGGCGTACGCAAGGGCCAGCTTTCCACCATTCCCGGATCGGTCCCGCTGCCGGAATCCATGCCTCAAGGCTGCCGCTTTGCCACCCGATGTCCCTTCGCGCAGACGCGCTGTCATGCTGAAAAACCACCGCTCACTACGCTCGGTACGGGCCATCAGGTTGCCTGCTTCCGCGTGCCGCTCGAACACCACATTGCCCTGGGAGAGACCGCATGACTATGCCCATTCTTGAAGCCTGCGATCTGAGCAAGCTTTTCCCCGGCCCGAAAAAACTGTTTACGCCGGCCCGCTTTGTCACGGCTGTTGACCGCGTCTCACTGTCGGTGCTGCCAGGCGAAACGCTGGCTATTGTCGGCGAATCAGGTTCCGGGAAATCCACCCTCGGCCGTCTGCTGCTGCGCCTGCTGGGCGCCAGCGAAGGGCGCGTATTTTATCAGGGTGAGGAGATCACCCACGCCTCAGGCGCACGTCTGAACCAGCTCCGGCGTGAGCTACAGATCATCTTTCAGGATCCCTTCGCCTCGCTGAACCCGCGCATGACGGTAGAACAGATTGTCGGTGAGCCGCTGTGGCTGCACCAGAACATGAAAAAAGCGGATCGCCAGTACCACGTCGCCGAGCTGCTCAGGACGGTCGGCTTGCCCGCGGCCTGGGCCGGACGTTATCCGCACGAATTTTCCGGCGGGCAGCGTCAGCGTATCGGCATTGCGCGCGCGCTGGCGTCAGGCCCAAAGCTGCTGCTGGGCGATGAACCGGTTTCCGCACTGGATGTTTCCGTCCAGGCACAGGTGGTCAATTTACTGGAAAGCCTGAAGCACCAGTTGGGGCTAACGATGGTGATCGTCGCCCACGGTCTGGCGGTTATCCGTCATATGAGCGACCGCGTGGCGGTGATGTATCTTGGGCAAATCGTCGAGCTGGCCACCGTCGACGATATCTTCGACGCGCCGCTGCATCCTTATACCCAGGCATTAATTACCTCTGCGCCGCAAATGCAGCCAGGCGTAGCGCGGGATGCGCCGCTGTTGCAGGGTGATTTACCGAACCCGGCTAATCCGCCCTCCGGCTGCCGTTTCCACACCCGTTGCCCCTATGTTAGCGATGAATGTCGTCAGGTTGAGCCGATTCATCAGGTAATCGACGGCGGACGTCAGGTCGCCTGCCACCGCTGGCAGGAGATTAATCGCGATCGCAGCGTTATACAGATCGCACCGCCATCCGCCGCATTTTTGCGCCGCCGCGCGCTGTTTGAACACGCGGCTACTCACTCCTCCCTTCCTTCAAGGAACTCATGATAATGACAATGCGTAATTCTCTTTTGACCGTACTGGGAAGTGTTATGTTGCTTGGTGCGGCGCTGCCCGCCCATTCTGAAAGCGTGCTGCGAATCGGCCTGGGTGCAGATCCGGACATGCTGGACCCGCATCTGGCGCGTACCTATTATGGCCGCTTCGTCTTTGCTTCCCTGTGTGACCGGCTGGTGGACGTGGACGAGCACCTCAAGGTGGTGCCGGGACTGGCGAAATCCTGGGCGTGGAGCGATGACGGCAAAACGCTGACCCTGGATCTCCGTGAAGGCGTGGCCTTCCACGACGGTGAAAAATTCGATGCCGCCGCCGCGAAATACAACCTCGACCGGGCCCTGACGCTAAAAGGCTCTCTGCGTAAAAGTGAACTCTCTTCCGTTGAGTCGGTGGAGGTCACCGGCCCGATGCAGATAGCCCTGCACCTGAAAACGCCGGATGCCGCACTTCTGATGCAGCTCACCGATCGCGCAGGCGCAATGATGGCGCCGGAAGCCGCGAAAAAAGCCGATTTTGCCGCCCATCCGGTCTGTTCCGGCCCGTATAAATTCGACAGCCGCGTGTCGCAGGACCGCATTGTGCTGACCCGCTTCGACAACTACTGGAACAAAGACGCCTACCACTTCGATAAAATTATCTATCTGCCGATCCCGGATGCCTCCGTGCGCCTGGCGAACCTGCGCGCGGGCGATCTCGACCTGACCGAAGGCATTGCCGCCAGCGACGTCAAAACCGTCGAAGCCGACAGCAAGCTGGCGCTGGCGAAGGTGACGGGCCTCGGATACCAGGGCATCACCTTCAATATTAACAATGGCAAAGTCCCGGCGAACGATCCCTTCAAAGATGCCCGCGTGCGTGAAGCATTTTCCCAGGCCATCGATCGCGATGCTTTAAACCAGGTAGTGTTCGAAGGGCTTTACACTCCGGCAAACCAGGCGTTTTCGCCGGTAAGCCCGTATCACGTCAATCTTCCGGTTCCCACGCGTGACGTCGACAAAGCCAAAGCGCTGCTGAAAGCCGCAGGCGTCACCGCGCCGCTGACCGTCAATCTGCTGGTGCCGAACAACCCAACCTCGCAGCAGGTGGGCCAGGTATTGCAGGCGATGGTGGCAGAGGCGGGCTTTAACCTGAACCTGCAAATGACCGAGTTCGCCACGCTGCTGGATCGCCAGCAGAGCGGTGACTACCAGTTGAGCTTCTCCGGCTGGTCGGGTCGCCCGGATCCAGATGGCAGCATCTACGGCTTTATCAACAGCAAAGGCACCCTCAACGACGGCCGCTACAGCAATGCTCAGGTGGATGAATGGCTGACGCAGGCGCGCCAGAGCACCGATCAGGCCGCTCGCCAGCCGCTGTATGACAAGGTTGTGAAGCAGCTTCAGACCGATATGCCGATTGCATACCTTTACTTCGAACCGCGCATTTTTGGCCTGAACAAGCGCGTGCAGGGCTTTAAAGCGTACCCGGACGGCATTGTGCGTCTGGCTGGCTTAACGCTGGCGAAATAAACCTCCTGAGGAGAACCCATGCTGGAACTGATTTGCAAACGTCTGCTGCTGGCTATACCCACTCTGCTGCTGGTGAGCATGATGGTGTTCGGCCTGCAAAAGCTGCTGCCTGGCGATCCGCTGATTGCCATGGCCGGGGAGGAGCGCGATCCGGCGGTGATCGCCCAGCTGCGTGCTGAGCTGAATCTGGACGCGCCGATCCCCGTGCAGTATTTCAACTGGCTGACGCGGGCGCTGCAAGGCGATCTGGGTGTCTCCTTACGCACTCATGAGCCGGTCACGCAACTGATTGCCAGCAAGCTGCCGGTCACGCTGGAACTGTCGCTGCTGGCGATGATTATCGCGCTGGTGTTTGGTATCAGCATGGGGATCCTCGCGGCGGTGAACAAAAACAGCTGGGTCGATCACGGGGCGAACTTTGTGGCGATCTCGGGGATCTCAATACCGCACTTCTGGCTGGGGATCCTGCTGATTCTGGTCTTTTCAGTAAACCTGCAATGGTTGCCTGCGTCCGGTTATGTGCCGTTCAGTGAAGATCCGATCCAGAACCTGCGGACATTGCTGCTGCCCGCGTCCGTGCTCGGAACCGGCCTGGCGGCGACGCTGATGCGCCATACCCGCGCGTCGATGATTGCGGTGCTGAAAGCGGATTACATCCGCACCGCGCGCGCTAAGGGGCTGCTGCCGAAAGCGGTGATCCTGAAGCACGCCTTTCGCAATGCGCTGGTGCCGGTGATCACCCTCACCACGTTGCTGTTCGGCGAGCTGCTGGGCGGGGCGGTGCTGACCGAGCAGGTGTTCACCATTCCGGGCTTCGGCAAAATGATCGTCGACTCGGTGTTCAACCGCGACTACGCGGTGGTGCAGGGCGTAGTGCTGATCGTGGCGATCGGTTTCCTGATGCTCAACCTGCTGGCTGACGTGCTCTACGTCCTTATCAACCCGAAAATGCGAGGTTAATCATGGCGGAACTGACGACGCAAACCGTGGCGCCCGCGCTGCCGCGCGCGCAAAACCGGGTGCTGAAAAAATTCCTCGCCAATAAAAGTGCGGTGATTGGCGCGATTGTGGTGGGCTTTTTTGTGCTGGTGGCGCTGCTGGCGCCGTGGATCGCGCCATTTGACCCGGTCAAAGCTAACTTCCTCGCGGTGCGCAAAGCGCCATCGGCGATGTACTGGTTCGGCACCGACGAGCTGGGGCGCGATATCTTGTCCCGCATTATCTGGGGGGCGAGAACCTCGCTGATGGCGGGCTGTATGTCGGTGGCGATCGCGGTTGTCATCGGCGTGCCGCTGGGGCTGGTGGCGGGTTATTTCCAGAAGATGTGGGACGGGGTGATCTCCCGCTTTATTGAGGCACTGCTGGCCTGTCCATTCCTGATCATGGCGATCGCGCTGGGGGCATTCTTAGGCCCAAGCCTGACGAATGCCATGATCGCTATTGGACTCTCGGCAATGCCGATCTTCGCCCGCCTGACGCGCGGCCAGGTGATCGCCATTCGCAACGAAGAGTACATCGACGGCGCGCGGGCGATTGGCCTGCCGGACCGCTGGATCATCATTAAATACGTTCTGCCCAACGTGATGTCACCTATCCTGGTGCAGGCCACGCTGGCCATTGCCTCGGCGATTATCGCCGAAGCCAGCCTTTCGTTTTTAGGGTTAGGCCAACAGCCGCCGAACCCATCCTGGGGCTCCATGCTCAACACCGCAAAAGGGTTTCTCGAACAGGCGCCGTGGATGTCGGTTTTCCCCGGCGTGGCGATTTTCCTTGCCGTTCAGGGCTTTAATTTACTCGGCGACGGGCTGCGCGATGCGCTCGATCCGCGCCACGACTAAGGAGTCATGATGACCAAAGCGCTCGATTTTACAACCGGTTACGATTCACGACGCCCGCCGATGATGGGCCATAACGCCGTTGCCACCTCGCAGCCGCTGGCGGCACAGGCGGGAATGAAGATGCTACAGCTGGGCGGAAATGCCGTTGATGCGGCGATTGCAACCGCCATGGCGCTGACCGTTGTCGAGCCGACCGGCAACGGCATCGGCAGCGATGCTTTTGCCATTGTCTGGGACGGTGAAAAACTTCACGGTCTGAATGCGTCCGGTCGTTCGCCAGCCAGCTGGCATGCGGATCTGTTTGTCGGAAAAACCGCCGTACCGGAAATCGGCTGGGACGCGGTGACCGTGCCGGGTGCGGTGTCGGGCTGGGTGGCGCTGGCTGAACGTTTTGGCACGCTGCCGCTGACCACGCTCGCGCAGCCAGCCATTGATTACGCGCGTAACGGTTTCCCGGTCTCGCCGCTGATCGGCCATCTCTGGCAGCGCGGCTACAACAAGCTGAAAGATCAGCCCGGGTTTAGTGCCTGCTTTGCGCCGGAAGGCCGCGCGCCGCGCGTGGGGGAGATCTTCCGTAACCCGGCGCAGGCGAACTCACTGGAGCTGATCGCCAAAACCAACGGCGACGCGTTTTACCGTGGCGAACTGGCGCAGAAAATTGCCGCCTTCGCCAAAGCACATGGTGCACACCTGACCGAAGCAGACCTGGCGAATCACCGTGTGGACTGGGTGGAACTGCTATCGCGCGACTTCGCGGGCGGTTCGGTGCAGGAATTGCCGCCAAACGGTCAGGGGATCGCCACCCTGATTGCGCTCGGCATTCTGGAGCAGTGCGGCATCGAGAAACATCACCCGGATTCCGTGCAGGGGCTGCACCTGTCTATAGAGGCAATGAAACTGGCGCTGGCGGATCTCGATCGCTACGTTGCGGATGAAGAGCATATGGAGTTTGCCGCCAAAGCGCTGCTGAGCGATCATTATCTGAAGTCGCGCGCCGCGCTTATCAATCACGATAAAGCCTCTGATTTTGTGTACGGATCGCCGACGCAGAGTGGGACGGTTTACCTCAGCGCAGCGGATTCCAGCGGGATGATGATCTCCTTTATTCAGTCCAATTTTATGGGCTTCGGTTCAGGGATCGTGGTGCCGGAGACGGGGATCAGCCTGCAAAACCGCGGCTGCGGCTTTGTGCTCGATCCCAAACACCCGAACGCGCTGGCAGGCAGCAAGCGTCCTTTCCACACCATCATTCCGGGCTTTGCGATGGACGGTAACGGCAAACCGCTGATGTCCTTCGGCGTGATGGGCGGCCCGATGCAGGCGCAGGGGCACATGCAGATGGCGCTTCGCATTATGCTGCACGGGCAAAACCCGCAAGCGGCGATTGACGCCCCGCGCTGGCGCGTGGTGCAGGGCAGGGAAGTGGTTGTTGAATCGACCTTCGATCGCAATACCATCGCGGCGCTGCGCGAGCGCGGACACCAGATAGTGGTGGAAGATCCGCTCCAGGATTACAATTTTGGCGGCGCGCAGGTGATTTACCGTATGCCGGAAGGGCACTACGTGGCTGCGACGGAGAGCCGCAAAGACGGGCAGGCGTTGGTGAGTTGATTTGTAGGCCGGGTAAGGCGCAGCCGCCACCCGGCTTTTTCTTATCCAATGCTAAATGGATCTGCATCCTGCCAGGCCGGAAACTTCTCCCGATACTCCTTTAACGCCGTTAACGAGATCTCAGCGTCAATTCGTGTCGCCTGATGCGGCTCGGCGGTGGCAATAATCTCACCCTGCGGACTGATCACCCGGCTGTCACCGCGATAGTGATGCCCGTTACCGTCCGTTCCTACACGGTTACAGCCAACGACATAAGCCTGATTTTCAATCGCGCGCGCGGTCAGTAAAGCCTGCCAGTGCAGGGAGCGTGGGGCGGGCCAGTTGGCGACGTACAACGCCAGGTCATAATCGTTGCGGTTGCGCGACCACACCGGGAAGCGCAGGTCATAGCAGACCAGCGGCAGAATACGCCAGCCGCGCCATTCAAATACCACGCGTTCGTTTCCGGCTTCATAATGTTGATGTTCATCCGCCATGCGGAACAGGTGGCGCTTATCGTAGAAATGGACGTTTCCTTCCGGCTCGACCAGCAGGAAGCGATTGACCGGTCCGCGCCCGGTCTGGAGCGCGACGCTGCCGGCAATCAGCGCGTTTGTTTCCTGCGCCCTGGCGTGCATCCAGGCCACCACCTCGTCCTGCGGCATGGACTGTTTTGCTGCCTCCATCGCGAAACCTGTGGTGAACATCTCCGGCAGGACAATCACATCGCGTCCGGTAATCTCTTCCAGCTGGCGATCAAAATGGCGAAGGTTGGCGGGGCCGTCCATCCACACTAAAGGTTGCTGCAAAACAGAAATCTTTAAACCAGGCACGATACAGGCTCCTTAATAAACACTTTTTGACACTGTAGCACGTCATTACCAGAAAATGTGGCAATAAAAAACCCCGCGCGGGGCGGGGTTTGTGAGAGCAAAATACCTTATGCCGCTTCAGGTTTGCGGTGCTTCTCTGGCAGCTTTACCGGCTGAGTCGCCAGCTCTTCTGGTTCGAAATCATCCACGTTAATACTGCGCAGACGGCTCTCTTCGGCTTTCACCAGAATCGCAGCTTCGCTGTTGTCGATGATGCCACCCGCCAGCGCCTGTTTTGCCAGCTCATCCAGTCGTGTAAACGGCAGGTTTTTGCCCAGCTGTTTGCAGATCTTCTGGTGAATCGGGTCGGCGGCCATCACGTCAAGCAGCGCTTCTTCCAGCAAACCTACCGGGTTATGCGGGGTAGGTTCCAGGTATTGACCACGGCCAATACGGGAACGGGTTGCGCTTGGTACCTGGAGGATCTTCGCCACTTTATGATCCAGCTTGTCAGACGGTGCCAGATGGTGACGACCGGTCGGGAAGATCACCGCGCGCAGGGCGCCCGCCACGAAGCGGTTCGGGAAGTTTGCCAGCAGGTCGTCAATCGCCTGTTCCGCCTGATACATCGCATCCTGCACGCCCCAGTGCACCAGCGGCAGATCCGCTTCCTGACGGCCTTCATCGTCGTAGCGTTTCAGCACCGCAGAGGCCAGGAAGATCTGGCTCAGCACATCACCCAGACGGGCGGAGATGCGTTCGCGACGCTTCAGGCTTCCGCCCAGAACGGCCATGGAGACGTCAGACAGCAGCGCCAGGTTAGCGCTCAGACGGTTCAGGTGTTGGTAGTAACGTTTGGTTGCATCGCGGGTCGGCGTCGCGCTGGTCAGCCCCCGCGTCAGGCCGAGCCAGAAGCTGCGAACTTCATTGCTGCCAACGTGACCGATATGTTTGAACAGCAGCTTGTCGAAGGCATCCACGTCGTTATTCTGCGCGGCGGCCATCTCTTCCAGCACGTACGGATGGCAACGAATCGCACCCTGGCCGAAGATCATCATGCTGCGGGTCAGGATGTTTGCCCCTTCCACGGTGATGGCAATCGGTGCGCCCTGATAGCCGCGCGCCAGGAAGTTGCCTTCGCCAAGCATAATGCCTTTACCGCCTGCGATATCCATTGCATCAATAATTGACTGCTGTGCGCGGTGGGTACAGTGGTACTTCACAATCGCCGACAGCACGGCGGGTTTCTCGCCCAGCATAATACCGTAGGTAATCAGCGAGGCTGCGGCGTCCATCACGTAGGCATTGCCCGCAATGCGCGCCAGCGGCTCTTCGATACCTTCCATCTTGCCGATGGAGATTTTGAACTGACGGCGGATATGCGCGTAAGCCCCAATCCCCATCGCCACCGATTTCAGACCGCCGGTAGAGTTCGATGGCAGTGTAATGCCGCGGCCCACCGACAGACATTCCACCAGCATACGCCAGCCCTGACCGGCCATTTTCGGTCCACCGATGATGTAGTCAATCGGCACAAAGATATCCTGACCGCGAGTCGGGCCGTTCTGGAACGGTACGTTCAGCGGGAAATGACGACGACCAATTTCAACCCCCGGGGTCGAGGTTGGGATCAGCGCACAGGTAATGCCCAGATCTTCTTCACCGCCCAGCAGTTTTTCCGGGTCAGAAAGTTTGAACGCCAGACCGAGTACGGTGGCGATAGGCGCCAGGGTGATATAACGTTTGTTCCAGGTCAGGCGCATGCCCAGCACCTGTTCGCCCTGCCATTCGCCCATGCAGACCACGCCAGTATCCGGGATCGCACCGGCATCAGAACCGGCTTCCGGGCTGGTCAGCGCGAAGCACGGAATTTCCTGACCACGCGCCAGACGCGGCAGATAGTGATCTTTCTGCTCTTCCGTACCGTAATGCTGTAACAGCTCGCCCGGGCCTAAGGAGTTTGGCACGCCAACGGTGATCGCCAGGATCCCGGAAACACCCGCCAGTTTTTGCAGGACGCGAGCCTGAGCGTAAGCGGAGAATTCCAGACCGCCGTACTCTTTCTTAATGATCATCGCGAAGAAGCGATGCTCTTTCAGATATGCCCACAGCTCAGGCGGCAGGTCGGCCATTTCGTGAGTGATGGCAAAATCGTTCGCCATGCGGCAGGCTTCTTCCACCGGGCCGTCAATAAAGGCTTGTTCTTCGGCGGTCAGACGCGGCTGCGGGTAGTTGTGCAGCTTTTTCCAGTCCGGGTTGCCCTGGAACAGATCGCCTTCCCACCAGGTCGTGCCCGCATCAATCGCCTCTTTCTCCGTGCGCGACATCGGCGGCATCACTTTACGGAATCCCTTGAACACCGGCGCGGAGATCATCGACTTACGCATCGGCGTCAGGTTAAACGGCAGCAAAATGATTGCCAGGGGAACAAGTACCCAGATATTCCACAGGCCAGCGACGCCAAGTGCAGCCGTCCAGGCCAGAAGAATCAGGCTACTCAGGAATAAACTGACACGGTGATAGAACAACACCCCGAGCAGCACAACGGTTGCGAAAATGCTCAAAATCATCATAAAGAAAAGCTCCCTTGCTTGTAGGAGGTCTGACCACTTGTGATGATATGGTTGTAGTTGATGTCATTTCCTTTAGCAATGTGTTTACAAAATAATTACAACCTGGTTCACATTGTTCGCGTTTTAGCCGGCACAAAAAATCAAAACGCCGGACGATTCGCATGGCTTTAGCTTCTCGCTTTTACTGCTATCCGGTACACTCCACTGTGTTATTTCATCAATACTGAAGGATTATCCTCATGTACCAGGATCTTATTCGTAACGAACTGAACGAAGCGGCGGAAACGCTGGCGAATTTTCTGAAAGATGATGCCAATATTCACGCTATTCAGCGCGCGGCGGTCCTGCTTGCCGACAGTTTCAAAGCCGGCGGTAAAGTGCTCTCCTGCGGTAACGGCGGTTCCCACTGTGACGCCATGCACTTCGCCGAAGAGCTGACCGGACGCTATCGCGAAAACCGTCCGGGCTACCCGGCGATTGCGATTTCCGACGTGAGCCACATCTCCTGTGTAGGCAACGACTTCGGTTACGACCATATCTTTTCCCGCTACGTTGAAGCCGTAGGCCGTGAAGGCGACGTGCTGCTGGGGATCTCCACATCCGGTAACTCCGCTAACGTGATCAAAGCGATCGCCGCCGCGCGTGAGAAGGGCATGAAAGTGATCACCCTGACCGGGAAAGATGGCGGTAAGATGGACGGTACAGCGGACATTGAAATCCGTGTACCACACTTCGGTTATGCGGATCGCGTTCAGGAAATTCACATCAAAGTGATCCACATCCTGATCCAACTGATCGAAAAAGAGATGGTTAAGTAAGACTTCGCTGGGGGGCGCCGGTGCCCCCCGCTGTTGTGGAGGTGTTCTATGTGCGAACTGCTCGGGATGAGCGCCAATGTGCCAACCGATATCTGCTTTAGTTTCACCGGGCTGGTTCAGCGCGGTGGAGGAACCGGGCCGCATAAAGACGGCTGGGGCATTACCTTCTACGAAGGCAAAGGATGTCGCACGTTTAAAGATCCACAACCCAGCTTTAACTCACCCATTGCCAGACTGGTGCAGGACTATCCTATTAAATCCTGTTCGGTGATCGCCCATATCCGCCAGGCCAATCGCGGCGAAGTGGCGCTGGAAAATACCCATCCGTTTACCCGTGAACTGTGGGGACGTAACTGGACCTATGCGCACAACGGGCAGCTCTCGGGCTATAAATCACTGGAAACCGGCAATTTTCGTCCTGTCGGTGAAACGGACAGCGAAAAAGCATTTTGCTGGCTGCTGCACAAGCTGACCGAGCGCTACCCCCGTACGCCCGGCAACATGACCGCAGTATTTAAGTACATAGCGTCACTGGCGTCTGAGTTACGCGAGAAGGGCGTGTTTAATATGCTGCTGTCTGACGGACGCTACGTGATGGCATTCTGCTCGACGAATCTGTTCTGGATCACCCGACGTGCGCCGTTTGGCGTCGCCACGCTGCTCGATCAGGATGTGGAAATTGATTTTCAGAAGGAGACCACACCGAACGATGTGGTCACTGTCATTGCAACGCAGCCGCTGACGGGCAATGAAACCTGGCAAAAGATCATGCCAGGCGAGTGGGCGCTATTTTGTCTCGGGGACCGCGTAATTTGACGCCAGCTGAGGCTGAACCACTTCATGGCTGAGCGGTTTACTCACCACGTAACGGCCATTGACGATGGACACCACCGGCGGCTTATGGGTCTGCTCGAAGTAGTCATAACCCGGTTTTAGCTGTTTCCAGAAATCTGTGTAAACAGAGTACTTATGGCGCGCCATGTTGGCATCCGTCATACGGAACGGATAGATGCTGACCTGAACATTCGGCTGGCCGAAGACCAGGGCGCCCGTGACAAACTGGAAGATTTCATCAATGCCGGAATCCGTCATCGCATAACAGCCGACAGACACGCAGGCGCCGTGGATCATCAGGTATTTCCCTTCGTAACCGTGCGCACGGTCGAAGGCATTGGGGAAACCGATGTTAATCGCTTTATAGAAGCGGCTGTCCGGTTTTAGCTGGTTACGCTGAACGTTGTAAAACCCTTCCGGACTTTTGAAGTCACCCTGGCGCTGTTTCGGCCCCAGTCCGCCAGAATAGTTACAGATTTTGTAGCTATCGAGCAGTTGATACGTCTCGCCCATTTTGACAAACAGATCGAGTGTGCGCTCTTCCTTGAAGATTTGAATATAAACAGGGGATCCCATCAACTGCTGTTTATACTCTTTGCTGACCGGCGTCGTTGAACTATTACTGCCAAGCAGCCCGGCAAACGACATACACGGTATCAGAAGCATCGCAATGAACAATGCGATTTTACGCATACTACTGGTTCCTTGATAAAACAATGACCAACTTGCCAGAACGGCAAAAGACACCCGAAATCAGACTAATCTGGACAGGAGCGCTCACATTAGCACCGATGGAGATTTTCGCAAGAGCCAACCTTTGCGTTTACAAATTAGTTTTACTTTATAACCCATTCATATTGTCCTGACTCCAGGAACTTTGCGCAATAGCTCGCATTTCGGCGCGCCAGACGGCGGATTTACTGCCCTTGGCAGGGCCGAAAATGGTACACTCCGGCCTCTCTGGATTGTTGTTCATGGATACCTGCTAACCACATGTTTAGAATCAGAAAAGGACTCGATCTGCCAATCTCTGGCGTGCCTGAACAGCACGTAACGACCGGCGCCAGTATTCATCATGTCGCTATTGTGGGTGATGATTACGTGGGCATGCGCCCCGCGATGCTGGTACAGGAAGGCGATCGTGTAATAAAAGGCCAGGCACTCTTCGAGGATAAAAAAAATCCTGGCGTTAAGTTTACAGCCCCAGCCAGCGGCACCGTTGTCGCCATCCATCGTGGTGAGCGTCGCGTTCTGCAATCGGTAGTTATTCAAATTGAAGGCGATGAGAAACGCGAGTTTGCGCGTTTTGACGCCGCCGATCTCGCTACCCTCAGCCACGACGCGGTGCAGACGCAACTGCTGGAGTCAGGACTGTGGACGGCGCTTCGCACGCGTCCCTATAGCAAAACGCCCCTACCTGGCACTGTGCCAGCCGCTATCTTCGTTACGGCCATCGACACCAACCCGCTCAGCGCGGATCCGCAGCCTCTTATCCTGGCGGAACGCAAAGCTTTCGATGCCGGCCTCACCGTGTTAACGCGCCTGACGCCGGGCAAAGTGCATGTCTGCCAGGCCAGCGGCGGTAAGCTGGGCGGGCATCCGCAAGGGCAGGTCGCCTTTAATGAATTTGCCGGCCCGCATCCGGCCGGGCTGGTGGGAACGCATATTCATTTCCTGGAGCCGGTAAGCCTGACGAAACAGGTCTGGCATCTTAATTATCAGGACGTGATCGCTATCGGTAAGCTCTTCACCACGGGTGAGCTGTGCGCAGAACGCATTATTGCCATCGGCGGCCCTCAGGCAACCCAACCGCGTCTGGTTCGCACGCTGCTTGGGGCAGACCTGACGGCGCTGTTGGCTGGCGAAACGAAAGAAGGTGAAAACCGCATTATTTCCGGTTCGGTGCTGAGCGGCAGACACGCGACAGGCCCGATGGCCTGGCTGGGTCGTTTCCATCTTCAGGTGAGCGTAGTGCTTGAAGGGCGCGAGAAAGAGCTGTTCGGCTGGGTGCTGCCTGGCGCAGAAAAATACTCGGTAACCCGTACCACGCTCGGCCACTTTTTGCGTCGTAAGCTGTTTAACTTCTCCACCAGCACCAACGGCGGTGAGCGCGCCATGGTCCCGATTGGCAACTACGAACGCGTGATGCCGCTGGATATTCTGCCCACTGTGCTGCTGCGCGATCTGCTGGCCGGCGATACCGACGGTGCCCAGGCGCTGGGCTGTCTGGAGCTGGACGAGGAAGATCTGGCGCTGTGTACCTATGTGTGTCCAGGTAAATACGAATATGGACCCGTATTGCGCGAGGTGTTAACCCGCATTGAGCAGGAAGGATAACCATGGGCTTAAAACACCTCTTTGAAAAAATTGAGCCGCACTTTACCGAAGGGAAGCTCAAAAAGTACTACCCGCTGTATGAAGCGACAACGACCATTTTCTACACGCCGGGTCTGGTGACGAAAGGCGCGGCGCACGTTCGCGACGCCATCGACCTCAAGCGAATGATGATTCTGGTCTGGTTTGCGGTCTTCCCGGCCATGTTCTGGGGGATGTATAACGTTGGGTTGCAGACTATTCCGGCGCTGCACCATATGTACGATGCAGAGCAGCTGGCGCAGGTGATTCAGTCTGACTGGCACTATCGTCTGGCGCAGTCGCTGGGGGTGAGCTTTGCGGCAGATGCAGGCTGGATCAGCATGATGACGCTGGGCGCTGTCTTCTTCCTCCCCATCTATATGACTGTCTTTATTGTGGGCGGTTTCTGGGAGGTTCTGTTCGCTATTATTCGCAAACATGAGATAAACGAAGGCTTCTTTGTTACCTCTATTCTGTTTGCGCTGATTGTTCCGCCAACGCTGCCGCTCTGGCAGGCGGCGATGGGGATCAGCTTTGGCGTAGTGATTGCCAAGGAGATCTTCGGCGGGACCGGACGCAACTTCCTCAACCCGGCACTGGCAGGGCGCGCGTTCCTGTTCTTTGCTTATCCGGCGCAAATCTCGGGCGACCTGGTGTGGACGGCAGCAGACGGATTCTCCGGCGCGACGCCACTTTCACAGTGGGCGGCTGGCGGCGGCGAAACGCTGGTTAACAATGCAACCGGACAGCCTGTCACCTGGTTTGATGCGTTTATTGGCAATATTCCAGGCTCCATCGGTGAAGTGTCTACCCTGATGATTTTGATCGGCGGAGCCATCATCCTCTTTGGCCGCGTGGCGTCCTGGCGCATTGTCGCTGGCGTCATGCTTGGGATGGTCCTCACCGCCACGCTTTTCAATTTCATTGGTTCAGACACTAACCCGATGTTCTCCATGCCGTGGTACTGGCACCTCGTGCTGGGAGGCTTTGCGTTTGGCATGATGTTCATGGCCACCGATCCCGTCTCGGCTTCGTTTACCGACAGAGGAAAATGGTGCTACGGCGCGCTCATTGGGGTGATGTGTGTACTGATTCGCGTGGTCAACCCGGCCTATCCGGAAGGGATGATGTTGGCCATTCTGTTTGCCAATCTGTTTGCGCCGCTGTTCGACTACCTGGTCGTGCGCGCCAACATTAAGCGGAGGAAGGCGCGTGGCTGAGATCAAAAATAACGACAGTATCAGCAAAACGCTGCTGGTGGTGCTGGTACTGTGTCTGGTCTGTTCCATTGTCGTGGCCGGTTCTGCCGTTGGGTTGAAACCGCTACAGCAGGAGCAACGTGCGCTGGATAAACAGCGTAACATCCTTGCCGTTGCCGGGCTGATGCAGGAAGGCATGACGAAGGATGACGTCGCAGCAGTGTTTGCCGAACGCATTACCGCACGGCTGGTGGATTTAAAAACCGGGGAGTTAATGGATAAAGACCCGGCGAAATATAACCAGGCGCTGGCGCTAAAAGATCCGCAGATGAGCACCATGCTTGACGCCTCGCAGGATCCGGCAGGCATTAAGCGCCGCAGCAATGTCGCGGAGATTTACCTCGTCCGCGACGAGCAAAAGCGCATCCAGGAAATCGTGTTGCCCATCTATGGCAACGGTTTATGGTCAATGATGTACGCCTTTGTGGCGCTGGATACCGATGGCCGTACGGTCAAAGGCATTACATATTACGATCAGGGCGAAACACCAGGGCTGGGGGGCGAAGTTGAGAACCCTAACTGGCGGGCACAGTTTGTCGGTAAAAAAGTGCTCGATGACAACGGCCAGCCTGCGCTGAAGGTGGTGAAAGGAGGAGCGCGTCCCGGTGATGAATTTGCCGTTGATGGCCTTTCCGGCGCTACGCTCACCTCTAATGGGGTGCAGCACAGCTTTGATTTCTGGATGGGTGAACTGGGCTTTGGTCCCTTCCTGAAGAATGTACGTGAAGGAGCGCTGAACAATGGCTGATACGGGTGAACTGAAAGAAGTTAAAAAGGTGCTGATTGGCCCACTTTTAGCCAATAACCCGATAACGCTTCAGGTGCTGGGCGTATGCTCGGCTCTGGCGGTAACCACTAAGCTGGAAACGGCGGTGGTTATGACGCTGGCGGTAACGCTGGTGACAGCGTTTTCCAGCATGTTTATCTCAATGATCCGCCACCACATACCCAACAGCGTGAGGATCATTGTCCAGATGGCGATCATCGCCTCGCTGGTGATCGTGGTTGATCAGCTTCTGCGCGCCTTCGCTTATGAAACCTCGAAGCAGCTTTCGGTGTTTGTCGGCCTGATTATCACCAACTGTATCGTGATGGGGCGCGCTGAAGCCTATGCGATGAAAATGCCGCCACTGGCGAGCTTTATGGACGGTATCGGCAACGGGCTGGGTTATGGCGTGATCCTGTTGACGGTTGGTTTCCTGCGCGAACTTATTGGCAGCGGCAAACTGTTTGGCATTCCGGTGCTGGATACGGTACAGAACGGCGGCTGGTATCTGCCGAACGGTTTGTTCCTGCTGGCACCAAGCGCATTTTTCATTATCGGTTTGCTGATCTGGCTGATTCGTACGCTGAAGCCTGAACAGCAGGAAAAGGAGTAACCGACGATGGCTCATTACCTGAGTTTATTTGTGCGCGCGGTGTTTGTTGAAAACATGGCGCTCGCTTTCTTCCTGGGCATGTGTACGTTCCTTGCTGTTTCTAAGAAGGTATCGACGGCATTCGGTCTGGGTGTGGCGGTCACTGTTGTGCTGGGGCTTTCCGTTCCGATTAACAACCTGGTGTTCAACTTCGTGCTTCGCGATGGCGCGCTGGTGGAGGGCGTTGATCTTAGCTTCCTGAACTTCATCACCTTTATCGGGGTGATTGCGGCGCTTGTTCAGATCCTGGAGATGATCCTCGATAAATACTTCCCGTCGCTGTACAACGCACTGGGGATCTTCCTGCCGCTAATCGCGGTGAACTGCGCCATTTTCGGCGGCGTCTCATTTATGGTTCAGCGCGATTACAACTTCAGTGAATCGGTTGTGTATGGTTTCGGTTCCGGTATCGGCTGGATGCTGGCGATTGTCACCATGGCGGGGATCCGTGAAAAAATGAAATATGCCAACGTACCTGCGGGGCTTCGTGGCTTAGGGATCACCTTTATCACCACCGGCCTGATGGCGTTGGGCTTTATGTCCTTCTCCGGTGTGCAGCTATAAGGGCTAAAAGATGGAAATTATTCTTGGCGTGGTGATGTTCACGCTGATAGTACTGGTGCTGTCAGGGCTGATCCTGGCAGCGCGTGCGAAGCTGGTGAATTCCGGGGATGTGATCATTGATATCAATGACGATCCGCAGAATCAGATCCGTACCCCGGCAGGGGATAAGCTGCTTAATACGCTCTCCGGCAACGGGATTTTTGTCTCGTCTGCCTGTGGCGGCGGTGGCTCCTGTGGACAGTGCCGTGTGACGGTGAAAGAGGGAGGCGGTGATATTCTGCCAACAGAACTGTCGCATATCACGAAGCGTGAAGCGAAAGAGGGCTGCCGTCTGGCGTGTCAGGTCGCAGTGCGCCAGAACATGAAGATTGAGCTGCCGGAGGAGATCTTCGGCGTGAAAAAATGGGAGTGCGAAGTTATCTCTAACGATAATAAAGCCACGTTCATTAAAGAGCTCAAGCTGCGCGTTCCTGAAGGGGAGAGCGTCCCGTTCCGTGCGGGTGGGTATATCCAGATTGATTGTCCGGCACACACCGTGGCGTATGCTGACTTCGACGTGCCCGAGGAGTACCGGGCCGACTGGGATAAATTTAACCTCTTCCGCTTTGTTTCCGAAGTAAAAGAGCCCGCGCTTCGCGCTTATTCCATGGCTAACTACCCGGAAGAGAAGGGCATTATTATGCTCAACGTGCGTATCGCCACGCCGCCGCCGAATGTGCCTGATGCACCCCCTGGCGTCATGTCGTCCTATATCTGGTCCCTCAAGCCTGGTGACAAAGTGACGATTTCCGGCCCGTTCGGCGAATTCTTTGCCAAAGACACCGACGCGGAAATGGTCTTTATCGGCGGCGGTGCGGGTATGGCGCCGATGCGTTCACATATCTTTGACCAGCTCAAACGCCTTGGCAGCAAGCGCAAGATCAGCTTCTGGTACGGGGCGCGTTCACTGCGCGAAATGTTCTATGACGATGAGTTTGAACAACTGGCACGTGATAACCCTAACTTTACCTTCCATGTGGCGTTATCCGATCCGCAGCCGGAAGATAACTGGACAGGTTATACGGGCTTCATCCACAACGTGCTGTATGAAAATTACCTCAAACAGCACCCGGCACCGGAAGATTGCGAGTTTTATATGTGTGGCCCGCCAATGATGAACGCTGCCGTGATTAAGATGCTAAAAGATCTTGGCGTGGAAGATGAGAACATCATGCTCGATGATTTCGGAGGCTGATTATGCTGACCTTTCTGGCGACCTTTGCGGTGTTTGTACTGGTGATATTCGGGATGTCCTTAGGCTGGATCATCAAGCGTAAAAGCATTCAGGGCAGCTGTGGAGGTATATCTTCCATCGGAATGGAAAAAGTGTGCGATTGTCCGGAACCGTGCGATGCGCGAAAAAAACGGATGGCTCGCGAGCAGCAACGCATTATTTAGTCTTGTATGTCGGGTAAGGCAACGCCGCCACCCGACAATTCCCACGCACACTTCTCAACCCTCATTTGTTTACTGTATACTTATCCAGTAATGAGTGAGGGCTTACTATGCGCAAAATAATCCATGTCGATATGGACTGCTTTTTTGCCGCAGTGGAGATGCGTGACAACCCGGCGCTGCGGGATATTCCCATCGCCATTGGCGGCAGCCGGGTTCAGCGCGGTGTCATCAGCACCGCCAACTATCCTGCTCGCAAATACGGTGTGCGCAGCGCCATGCCGACAGCGATGGCGCTAAAACTGTGCCCGCATCTCACTCTTTTGCCCGGACGTTTTGATGCCTATAAAGAAGCATCGAGCCACATTCGGGAGATCTTCTCCCGCTACACCTCTCTGATTGAACCGTTATCGCTGGATGAAGCCTATCTGGATGTCACCCACAGCGTGCACTGCCACGGCTCCGCCACCCTGATGGCGCAGGAGATCCGCCAGACTATTTTTAACGAGCTGAACCTGACGGCATCGGCAGGCGTCGCGCCGATAAAATTTCTCGCCAAAATCGCCTCCGATTTAAATAAGCCCAACGGCCAGTACGTCATCACCCCGGAAGAGGTTCCGGCGTTTTTAAAGACGCTGCCGCTCAGCAAAATCCCCGGCGTGGGTAAAGTCTCCGCCGCGAAGCTGGAAAGTATGGGGCTACGCACCTGTGAAGACGTTCAGCGCAGCGATCTGGCGCTGCTGCTTAAGCGTTTTGGTAAGTTTGGCCGCGTACTGTGGGAACGCAGTCAGGGCATTGATGATCGGGATGTGAACAACGAACGGCTGCGTAAATCGGTCGGCGTTGAACGCACGCTGAGCGAAGATATCCATGACTGGACAGAGTGTGAAACCATTATTACGGAACAACTCTATCCTGAGCTTGAACGACGCTTACTGAAGGTCAAACCAGATCTGCTTATTGCCCGGCAGGGCATCAAACTGAAATTTAACGATTTTCAGCAGACGACGCAGGAGCACGTCTGGCCACGCCTCAACAAAGAGGATCTTATTGCGACGGCAAAAAAGGCATGGGAAGAGCGGCGGGGCGGACGAGGGGTAAGGCTGGTGGGGCTGCACGTCACATTGCTGGATCCGCAGCTGGAGCGTCAGCTGGTGCTGGGACTGTAGATTAGGCTAATCGTAGGCCCGGTAAGCGAAGCGCCACCGGGCATCAAACGGCTTATTACTTAACAGGGATTGCTTTCAGCAGCTCAGTCAGCAGCGTCCAGTAGTGACCGACGCTTTCAATGTGAACCTGCTCATCCGGGGAGTGTGGCCCCGTGATGGTCGGCCCGATGGAGACCATGTCCATATCCGGATACGGTTTCTTGAACAGACCACATTCCAGACCCGCGTGAATAACCTGAATGTTCGGGGTGCTGTTGAACAGTCTCTGATAAGTTTCACGCACCAGTGCCATGACCGGAGAACTTGCATCCGGCTGCCAGCCAGGGTAGCTGCCTTTTGCAGACGTTTTCGCGCCCGCCAGGGTACCCAGAGATTCCAGCATGCTCACAACGTACTCTTTACCGCTGTCGATCAGGGAACGGATCAGGCAAATGATCTCTGCGCTGTCGTCGCCCATGATCACTACGCCCACGTTCAGGGAGGTTTCAACCACGCCTTTTGCGACGTCAGAATTGCGGATCACGCCGTTTGGCGTTGCGTTCAGCAACTGGACGAACGTGTCACGAGACTGAGTGGTCAGCGCGGCTTTATCCGTTGTAACGGACTCCAGTACCACCGTCAGGTTTTTCTCTTTCTCAGACAGCTCGTTTTTCAGGATATCCAGATACAGGCTGGAGAGGTTTTTCAGTTCTTCCGCTTTCGCCGCAGGCACAGCCACGGTCGCGAAGGCTTCGCGAGGGATCGCGTTACGCAGAGTGCCGCCGTTGAAGTCCACCAGACGCAGATCCAGTTCAGCGGCATGGCCCGCCAGGAAACGCGCCAGCAGTTTGTTGGCGTTGCCCAGGCCCAGGTGAATATCACCGCCGGAGTGACCGCCTTTCAGCCCTTTCAGCGTCAGCTTAAAGGTCTCGAAACCGGCAGGAATCGCTTCGCGGGACAGCGGCAGGGTAGAGATGAAATCGATCCCGCCCGCGCAGCCCATGTAGATCTCACCTTCTTCTTCGGAGTCGGTGTTGATCAGAATGTCCGCTTGCAGCCAGTTTGCCTGGAGACCGAACGCGCCATCCATGCCCGCTTCTTCAGTCATGGTCAGCAGCACTTCCAGCGGACCGTGTTCAACGCTGTCGTCAGCCAGCACGGCCAGCGCGGAAGCCATACCAATACCGTTATCTGCGCCCAGGGTCGTGCCGCGCGCCTTCACCCACTCACCGTCGATGTACGGCTGAATCGGGTCTTTTGTGAAGTCGTGAACGGTGTCGTTGTTTTTCTGCGGAACCATGTCCAGGTGCGCCTGCAATACCACTGGCTTACGGTTTTCCATACCTGCGGTGGCAGGTTTGCGGATGAGAATATTGCCAACCTGGTCGCGCTCAGCGTGCAGACCTTTTTCCTTTGCCCAGCCCATAATATGTTCGGCAAGCTGTTCTTCGTGATAGGAAGGGTGCGGAATGGAGCAGATTTTGGCAAAAATATCCCACAGCGGCTGTGGAGATAATTGAGACAGTTCAGACACGATAGGTCTCCTTGTCGTTGCGCTGCAAAACAATGTTGCAGGTCACTGGGTTAGCAGGTTAATCGTTACCACAAGACGGGCTTGCGAGATGCATCTGAGAATACCACTTTCTCCCGTGGCTGGTAGCATTAAGCATGTAAAAACTCAGGCTCATGGCGCGTAACACTGGTTTTTAGTGCGTCAGATCTCTATAATCTCGCGCAACCTGGTTCACCCTCATTTTTTTAAGCCGTATATAAACAGGCTGGGACACTTCACATGAGCGAAAAATACGTCGTCACCTGGGACATGTTGCAGATTCACGCACGCAAACTGGCTGCGCGTCTGATGCCTTCCGAACAGTGGAAAGGCATTATTGCCGTCAGCCGTGGCGGTTTGGTACCGGGGGCGCTGCTGGCACGTGAGCTGGGTATTCGTCATGTCGATACCGTATGTATCTCCAGCTATGACCACGATAACCAGCGTGAGCTGAAAGTGCTGAAGCGCGCGGAAGGCGACGGTGAAGGCTTTATCGTTATCGACGATCTGGTGGACACCGGCGGTACCGCTGTGGCTATCCGCGAAATGTATCCAAAAGCGCACTTCGTCACTATCTTCGCGAAACCAGCGGGTCGTCCCCTGGTTGATGATTACGTCATTGATATCCCACAGGATACCTGGATTGAACAGCCATGGGATATGGGCGTGGTCTTCGTACCGCCTATCTCTGGCCGTTAATTTCAGTACGTAACTTTACACGCCCGGTTATGCCGGGCGTTGTTCTTTTTACCCTGCCACGCGTTACAATGGTCTCCAAGTGATGTATCCATGGAGGCAACGCAATGGCGCAGGCGAATCTCACCGAAACTCTTTTCAAACCCCGTTTCAAGCACCCTGAAACCTCGACGCTGGTGCGTCGGTTTAATCCGGGGACCATGCCTGCTGTACAGTCAGCGTTAGATGGTAAAAACGTGCCCCACTGGTACCGCATGATTAATCGCCTGATGTGGATCTGGCGCGGTATCGACCCGCGCGAAATCCTCGACGTGCAGGCGCGTATCGTGATGAGCGAGTCTGAGCGCACCGACAGCGATCTCTACGACACGGTGGTGGGCTACCGTGGCGGGAACTGGATCTACGAATGGTCAAAGCAGGCCATGCTCTGGCAGCAAAAAGCGAGCCAGGAAGAAGATGCCACTCTCAGCGGCAAACACTGGCTGCATGCGGCAAACCTTTACAGCATCGCTGCATACCCGCATCTGAAAGGAGACGAACTGGCGGAGCAGGCCCAGGCGCTGGCAAACCGGGCTTATGAAGAGGCCGCCCAGCGGCTGCCTGGCCGGATGCGTGAAATTGAGTTCGCCATTCCCGGCGGTAGCCCGGTGACTGGATTCCTGCATATGCCGGAGGGGGAAGGCCCGTTCCCGACGGTTCTGATGTGCGGCGGCCTGGATTCGTTACAAATTGATTATTACAGCCTGTATGAGCGCTACATTGCCCCAAACGGGATCGCCATGCTGACGCTCGATATGCCATCAATTGGTTTTTCATCCAAATGGAAACTTACGCAAGACTCCAGCCTGCTGCACCAGCATGCATTAAAAGCGCTGGAGAATATCCCCTGGGTTGACCATACCCGGGTAGGTGCGTTTGGCTTCCGCTTTGGCGCTAACGTCGCGGTACGGCTGGCCTACCTTGAATCTTCCCGCCTGAAGGCCGTCGCCTGTCTTGGCCCGGTAGTGCATGCACTGTTAAGCGATCCTGCGCGTCAGGGTAGCGTTCCTGAAATGTATCTGGACGTGCTGGCGAGCCGACTTGGCATGCATGATGCTTCAGATGAAGCGTTACGCATTGAACTTAATCGGTATTCATTAAAAACGCAGGGCTTGCTGGGCCGCCGTTGCCCAACCCCGATGATGTCCGGTTTCTGGAAGAACGATCCATTTAGCCCGGAAGAGGAGTCACGCTTAATCACCTCGTCATCTTCGGATGGCAAATTGCTGGAGGTACCCTTCAGCCCGGTGTACCAAAATTTTGACAAAGCGCTTAAAGAGATCACACGCTGGATCACGCAGAGATTGTGTTAATAGTTTGCTAAATTTCGTTGGTTTGGTAAAACAGTGCTTCACAAAAGGAGATCGCAATGACGTTACCGAGTGGACACCCGAAAAGTAGACTGATTAAGAAGTTCATGGCTCTTGGCCCGTATATTCGAGAAGAGCAGTGTGAAGAGAATCGCTTTTTTTTCGACTGCCTGGCTGTTTGCGTCAACGTGAAGCCTGCACCCGAAAAACGTGAGTTCTGGGGCTGGTGGATGGAAATGGAAGCACAGGAAAACCGTTTTACCTATAGCTATCAGTTTGGCCTGTTTAATAAAGACGGGCACTGGCAGGCGACGAGCATCAAAGATCAGGAAGTGATCGATCGCCTGGAGCATACGCTAAAAGAATTTCACAGCAGAGCTCGCGACCTGCTGGCAACGCTGGATCTGAAGCTGGAGCCTGCGGACGATTTTTCCAGCGAAGCGGTGAAACTGAGAGCCTGATGATGTCACAGCGCCGGGTGGCGGCTACGCCTTACCCGGCCTAAAAACGTATTACTCCGTAGGTCCGGTAAGCACAGCGTCACCGGGCACAAAAAAACCGGCTCAGCGCCGGTTTTTTTATTACCACAACATCAGAACTGGTAGGTCATGCCCAGCGCAACGATATCATCGCTGCTTACGCCCAGTTTATTATCGTCATCGATCTGGTTGATTTTATAATCAACAAACGCAGACATGTTTTTGTTGAAATAATAGGTTGCACCTACATCGATGTATTTCACGATATCTTCATCGCCAATGCCTTCGATATCTTTGCCTTTAGACTGGACGTAACCCAGAGATGGGCGCAGACCAAAGTCAAACTGATATTGCGCAACCACTTCGAAGTTTTGCGCTTTATTTGCAAAGCCACCGGAAATAGGGGCCATATTGCGGGTTTCAGAATAGAGAGTGGCCAGATATATATCGTTGGCATCATATTTCAGACCGGTCGCCCAGCCTTCTGCTTTTTTACCTTCGCCGCGTGCCTGAAGGTTTTGCTCATTGGTGCGATCGGAGTTGGCATACGCACCAATCACAGAGAAATCGCTGCCGCCAAAGTCATAGCTCAGGGAGGTACCGAAGCCGTCGCCGTTTTGCTTCTTCACGTCGCGGTTTTCATTTTTACCCTGGTATTGCAGGGTCATATTAAGACCGTCAACCATGCCAAAGAAATCGGTATTACGGTATGTAGCCAGACCGGAAGCGCGTTTCGTCATGAAGTTATCGGTCTGCGCCAGGCCGTCACCGCCGAACTCCGGGAACATATCGGTGTATGCGGCGACGTCATACAGCGCACCCAGGTTACGACCGTAATCAAAAGAACCAAAATCTTTCAGTTTAATACCCGCAAATGCCAGGCGCGTTTTTTGAGAAGAGTCGCTTTCTGCTTTGTTACCCGCGAACTCTGCTTCCCAACGTCCGTAGCCCGTCAGCTGATCGTTAATCTGCGTTTCACCCTTAAAGCCAAATCGAACGTAAGTCTGGTCACCATCCTTCGCGTCATCATCACTGAGGTAGTGCATTGCTTTTACTTTGCCGTACACGTCCAGTTTATTACCGTTTTTATTATAAACTTCCGCTGCGTGAACAGATGTGGATGCAACTACGCCCATTACCACTAATGCCAGAGTGCTCTTTTTCATTTTCAATCCTGATTTTATAAAAACGCGCTAATATTCGCTGAGCAATAAGATTCAACTTATTACCCCGTGAAAAACAGGAAGGGTTTTATCGTTAGTGGGTGAACGTTTTATGACAAAGTAAGAATATGTCTAAAAAAGTATGTTTTAATTTTTCGGTAATAAAATTGTCAAAATCTGCCGCTACGCTTCCTGATCCCGCGCAACAAAGTGACGGGTGATGTGCTAAGGCAGTTGGCAACGGGGCTGACACCTGTTAAAACGTCTGACTGACATCATTTTCCCTTATTGTTGAACGGCAGAGAATCATGAGTGACAGCCAGACGCTGGTGGTAAAACTCGGTACCAGTGTGTTAACAGGCGGATCACGCCGCCTTAATCGTGCCCATATCGTTGAGCTTGTACGTCAGTGCGCTCAGTTGCATGCCGCAGGGCATCGTATTGTGATTGTGACCTCCGGGGCGATTGCCGCCGGGCGTGAACACCTGGGCTACCCCGAACTCCCCGCGACGATCGCCTCCAAACAGCTGCTGGCCGCCGTAGGACAAAGCCGACTCATACAGCTCTGGGAACAACTGTTCTCCATTTATGGCATTCACGTCGGGCAGATGCTGCTGACGCGTGCGGATATGGAAGACAGGGAACGTTTCCTGAACGCCCGCGATACGCTGCGCGCGCTGCTGGATAACCATATCGTTCCGGTCATCAACGAAAACGACGCTGTTGCCACCGCTGAAATCAAAGTAGGCGACAACGATAACCTCTCTGCGCTGGCGGCGATCCTGGCTGGGGCCGATAAGCTGCTGCTTCTGACCGATCAGCAGGGGCTGTTTACCGCTGACCCGCGTTCCAATCCACAGGCAGAACTGATCAAAGACGTTCACGGCATTGACGATGCGCTGCGTGCCATTGCGGGAGACAGCGTTTCTGGTCTTGGGACAGGCGGTATGGGCACCAAGCTCCAGGCTGCGGACGTGGCGTGCCGGGCCGGTATCGACACCATCATTGCCGCGGGCAGCCGTCCGGGCGTGATAGGTGATGTGATGGAAGGCATCTCTGTGGGCACACGCTTCCACGCCCAGGCGTCCCCGCTGGAAAACCGCAAACGCTGGATCTTTGGCGCGCCCCCGGCTGGTGAATTGACCGTGGATGAAGGCGCGACCGCCGCTATTCTGGAAAGAGGAAGCTCGTTGCTTCCAAAAGGAATTAAAAGCGTGACAGGCAACTTCTCGCGTGGTGAAGTGATCCGAATCCGTAACCTTGAAGGTCGCGACATCGCTCATGGCGTAAGCCGTTATAACAGCGACGCGCTGCGTCGGATTGCTGGCCACCATTCCCAGCAGATCGACGCCATCCTGGGCTATGAATATGGCCCGGTTGCCGTGCATCGCGACGACATGATTATTCGTTAAGGAGCCAGAACATGCTGGAACAAATGGGCGCAGCTGCGAAAGCCGCCTCGTATAAACTGGCGCTCCTTTCCAGCCGCGAGAAAAACCGCGTGCTGGAAAAAATCGCTGATTATCTGGAATCCCAGTCGCAGGAAATTTTGCTCGCCAACGAGCAGGATCTGCTGGAAGCGCGTCGCAACGGCTTGAGCGAAGCGATGCTCGACCGTCTGGCATTGACCCCGGCGCGTCTGAAAGGTATCGCCGATGACGTCCGTCAGGTGTGCAACCTCGCCGACCCGGTAGGGCAGGTGATTGACGGTGGGGTGCTCGACAGCGGGTTACGCCTTGAGCGTCGTCGTGTGCCACTCGGCGTCATCGGTGTGATTTACGAAGCGCGTCCAAACGTGACGGTGGATGTTGCCTCCCTATGCCTGAAAACCGGTAACGCCGCTATCCTGCGTGGCGGGAAAGAGACCTGGCGCACCAACGCCGCGACGGTAAACGTCATTCAGCAGGCGCTGGAGGAGTGTGGTTTACCGGCGGGTGCCGTGCAGGCGATTGAAAGCCCCGACCGTGCGCTGGTCAACGAGATGCTGCGCATGGACAAATACATCGACATGCTGATCCCACGCGGCGGCGCGGGCTTGCACAAGCTGTGCCGTGAGCAATCTACCATTCCGGTGATCACCGGTGGTATTGGCGTATGCCATATCGTAGTGGATGACACCGCGGAGGTAGAACCTGCGCTGAAGATTATCGTCAATGCTAAAACTCAGCGTCCAAGCACCTGTAATACGGTGGAAACGCTGCTGGTGCATCAGGGCATCGCCAGTACCTTCCTGCCAGCGCTGAGCAAGCAGATGGCGGAAAGTGGCGTTACGCTGCATGCGGACGAGAAGGCTCTCGCCCTGCTGAAAGACGGTCCGGCAAAGGTCGTTCCGGTTAACGCGGAAAAGTACGACGATGAGTATTTGTCGCTGGATCTGAACGTGAAGGTAGTTGCGGATCTCGATGATGCTATTGCGCACATTCGTGAACACGGAACCCAGCATTCTGATGCGATCCTGACGCGCACCCTGCGCAATGCCGATCGTTTTGTGAATGAAGTGGATTCGTCTGCGGTTTACGTGAATGCCTCGACGCGCTTCACCGATGGCGGCCAGTTTGGTCTGGGCGCGGAGGTGGCGGTGAGCACTCAGAAGCTGCATGCCCGCGGTCCGATGGGGCTGGAAGCACTGACCACCTACAAGTGGATCGGCTTCGGTGATGATACCATTCGTGCGTAAATAATCGCGGGTGATGCAAAAATAGCCGTTTGATTCAAAAGGGCATTGACGCATCACCCGGTTAGATCTACTCTTTTGCCCCGTGGTTACGCTCGTAACCGGCCTCTCAGGGCCGATATAGCTCAGTTGGTAGAGCAGCGCATTCGTAATGCGAAGGTCGTAGGTTCGACTCCTATTATCGGCACCATCATTTCATCCAGCATCATCCTCAAATGTCCATTTTTCCTTGTTTTTCGCGGTGTTGGATGTTCTATCTGTCCGCCGTTATCCACCTTTTACCGTTGCAATCCAAATTTAAAACGGGTACATAAACGGGTATCTGAGTTTGAGGCGGGTACCTATGAAACTAAACGCGCGACAGGTCGAGACGGCAAAGCCTACCGAGAAAGACTATAAGCTGCCGGACGGTAACGGGCTTATCCTGCTGGTGAAAACCAGCGGGGCGAAATACTGGCGCTATCGTTATACCTTCGCCGGTAAAGAAAAGATGCTGGCGCTCGGTGTGTATCCGGTTGTTTCGCTAGCGGCCGCTCGCGAAAAACGAGACGAGGCCAGGCGGAACGTTGCAGCAGGTGTTGACCCGGTGAAGGTCAAAAGCCATGCCGCAGCTGCGGCAGCAAAGACGATCACGTTTAAAGAGATTGCCACAGAATGGCACGAATTCAAGAAGCCGCGCTGGTCGCCTGGCTATGCCTCTGACATTCTCGAAGCGTTCAATAAAGATATCTTTCCAGCAGTTGGACGATTGCCTGTTGCTGAGATCGAACCGGTCCAGATGTTGACGGCGCTGCGTAAAATTGAGAATCGCGGCGCAACCGAGAAAGCAGCCAAAACACGTCGGTGGTGTGGTGAGGTGTTCAGCTATGCAGTTGCGACCGGGCGCGCGAAGTATAACCCCGTCAGCGAACTGAACAGCGCAATGACCGGGCATAAAGGAGAGTCCTTCCCGTTCCTGACGGCTGAAGAACTGCCCGATTTTCTCGCGGCGCTTGAGAGTTACAAGGGGAGCCCGCTCCCCCGGCTGGGGTTGCAGATCATGATGCTGGCAGGGCTGCGTACTTACGAACTGCGGCATTCAAAATGGGAATGGATAGATTTCGATAATCGGCTGTGGGAGATACCCGCCGAATTTATGAAGATGGATCGCCCGCACCTGGTACCGCTCTCCGATCAGCTTGTTGTCTTGCTGAAAGAGCTGCACGGTCTGACAGGTCGATACGTGAATATGTTTCCGGGCAGGAATGATCCGTCAAAGGTCATGAGCGAGAACACAATAAACAGGATGATCCACACGCTGGGTTATAAGGGGAGGGTAGTAGGGCATGGCTTCCGGCATACATTCAGCACTATCCTTAACGATAAAGGATTCAACTCTGACTGGGTTGAACTCCAGATCGCTCACGTGGATAAGAACATTATACGCGGGGTTTATAACCATGCCCTGTATATGGAAGGGCGTCGGGAGATGATGCAGTGGTATGCGGATTATATTGACCAGCTGCGTTTGATTTAAAGAAACTGTTTTTTCCACTCTTCGACCTCGCCGCGTACCCAGCGGGAGGTTCGGCTCCCGAGCTTCTTAGGCTTCGGAAACTCGTTATTACTGATGCGCTCATAAATACTGGATTTTTTCAGGCCAACAGAGCGCTCAACCTCTTTGATGTTAATCAGGTCAGTGTCAGAGATAACCGGTGTCATGCTATACCTCTCTTTTTCATGGCATCGAGCAGGATGTCCTGCACTGTTCGTTTTGAGTTGCGCCGCTCCATCACCATTTCGTCCATAGTGTCGGCAGCGATAATGTGGTGAATAAACACCAGGCGGTTGTGTCCGGCTTGAATCTGCCGGGTGGGCCCGATGCGTTCGATAATTTGCTGGTACTGCTCCAGATCCCACCAGTGCGAGAAAAACACCAGTATGTTCCCGCCGTCCTGCATATTCAGGCCGTGGCCTGCGCTGGCCGGGTGTGCGAACAGGACAGGGATTTTCCCGGCATTCCAGTCGCGTAGCGTCTGTGGATCTTGGTCGAGGTGGCGACCGCGAGGAAATGCTTTAAGCAAACGCTCGAGGTCGTGTTTCCAGTGGTAGGCCACCAGCACCGGTGCGCCAGCCGCTTCGGTGAGAATGCTGTCCAGCGCCTGGAGCTTCGCGTCGTGCAGTTCTGACCAGCTTCCGGCGTCGTCGGTGTACACCGCACCGCTGGCAATTTGCAGACACTTCATCGTCTTTGCCGCGGCGTTTGGTGCTTCGATGCCTTCGCCGTTCAGCTCGAGGAACATTTCCTTTTCCATTTCGCGATACTGCTGGCGGGCTTTCGGCGGCATATCTACGCGGATCACGTTATGGATGGGCTCTTTGATGTCGAACCAGTCGGCGGCATCGAGGGAGATAGTCACGTCGGCCAGCGCCCGCTGTATTTCGCTCTGCGAATGGGCGAACGGCTCCAGTTTCGTACAGCTCTGCCCCGGAAACTGTATTGAGTTGAACCAGCGGGAAGTAAACGCGCCGTAGGTGCGCCCGAGACGCTGCCCCTGATCCACAAACCACGCTTGCCCCCACAAATCTACCAGACCGTTCGGCGCTGGCGTACCGGTGAGATTCATCCACCGCCGGACGTGCTTATGTGCCACCTTGCCTAGCGCCGCCGCGCGCTTACCTCCACCTCGTAGCCGGAAAGATTTCAGCCGGGTGCTTTCGTCGGGGATGACGGTACCGAACGGCCAGCGGCCGCCCAGCTCTTCCACCAGCCATATCAGATTGTCGTAGTTGATGGTAAACACGCTCGCGTTGCTGTTCGCCAGCGCCGCGGCGCGCGCCTTAGCGTTACCAACAATCGGCTGCACCTCGATATTGCGCAGGTGCCCCCATTTCACCGCTTCATCCGGCCATGTGCTGGCTGCCACTCGCAGCGGTGCGAGGACTAGCGCGGGCTGCGTCTCCGCTCCTGCCATGAAGAGATCTTCCAGCGTGGTGAGCGTCGCCACGGTTTTACCCATGCCCATGCCCGCCCAGATGTTGCAGCGCAGAGTATCGATTTCGTGGTTGATGATGAGGTTTTGATAAAGGCGGGGGGTGAAAGTCTTGCTTGATAAGATCACATAGCCTCCTTGTGTTATTATGCAAATTACCATTCCCCATTAGATTGTATTTGCCATGGAAGAATTAAAGAAAGCATTAAAAGGTAATTTCCCATTAGTAGCTATTTTGACATCGGTAGGGTATTTGGTATCTTATTTTTATCAGTTGTCGATAGCTAACTACTATGGATACCCAGAGGAGTATATAGCGTTCGATCTCGATGTTTTATTGCGAACTTTTGCTTATTTCTTTGCTCTTGCGCTTATTATCTTTGCACCTATGCTGCTATACCCTTCATCTATGAGTAAAGGGTGGTTGGTATTAATATTTGGGATTATTTTAATATCATTGTATCTAAGGGTTTTTTCTGCCGTTAACCCCTTTTCTTTCTTCAATGATAAAAAAGCAATCGGCATGAGTACCATATTTGGTTACGCAACAGTACCCATATTGTCTTTTTATATTATTCTTTCCTACTTCGATGATATTAAGCATCCCAAGTCTGGTGTTTTTGTATTGGTTGTTTCTGCTTTTCTTCTTAATACAGGACCTAACCTTATAGGTTCCTTTTCGTCGTACGCTAAATCACAGTACTTTCAATTAAAACAAGATGAAAAATACGTGTTATTAAGCTCAAATGGCGGGCGTATGATCTTTGGTTCTTGCGATTCCTCTGGCGTTAGTTTTTTACTTAAAGACGTTTCGTCAGTAGGTGAGTTGACTTCTATTAAATCAAAAGAACAGTTAAATAAAATTCGTGATTGTTTTTTCAATCGCGATTTCAAACAATTCCCTCCAGATTTTTGCTATCCAGTACTACCACGGTAAAGCCCAGCGCGCGCAGCCTTTCGTGTTCGCGCAGCTGGTCGGAGCGCGGTGGTTTGCCTGGTGCTTTGCATTCGACAAAGACGAGACGGCCGCCGGGGAGCAGGACAATACGATCTGGTACCGAGCGGCGACCGGGTGACACGAACTTAAAGGCTACCCCGCCAGCCTTTCTCACTTCGGCGACGAGGTGCTTTTCGATAAGGCTTTCACGTTCATAGGCCATTATTTTTCACCTTCCTGCTTTTTGCGTTTCTTCATGCAGGTAGCGCAGTTCTCAGGGTGTTCATGCCATTCATCAATCCTGATGCCAGTGAACATCCATTTACCACATAGTGATATGGCTTCCCCCGAATTAAAGAAATGCGCTTTTTTCGACAGAGCGGGAAAACCCCACCCCTTATTGTCAATGTTAGGCATCGTCCACCGCCTTACGCTTTTCGCGCATGTTCTGCATCAGGCAAAAATCAGACCGGCGTTCGCTCCAGTCCTGATTAAGTTCGTTACGTGATTCGCGGTTGGCTTTGGACCAGACCTTTGCCGCCCGGTCATATTCGCCGGACTGCTCAAGGCGCAAAGCCTCCCGCGCAGTCCGGTAATAAAGCGGACTGTCCCGATATTTAAATGACATAGGGTTAATCCTTACGGTAGTGATACGCCTCGAAGCCGCCAGCGTTCAGCGGGATGTCGGGCGCCCATTCGGGGTTAGTGGAGAGCAGCGCGGAGAGCGCTTTATCGTTGAAATCGTCAGTGTCCGGCGCTTCGGTGATCACCTCATCGTGTACCGTCAGCACAATGCTGTAACCGGCATCCTCGATCAGCGGCATGTTTCCGGCCAAAACGTCGCGGGCGGCCGCCTGAGTGACGTTTTCCACCAGCTTTCCGCCGTAGGTTTTGAGCCGCTGCCATTTGCGCGAGTAGGAGTTAACGCCCTGATAGGTGATGTTTCCCTTCTCGATGGACGGGGAGGGGTAGCAGAGTGCGCGCCCGGACGGCAGCTGGATGCGCAGCCATGCGCCATCGCGGCGGACTTTCAGATAGCCGCAGTACAGCGTCTTTTTCGGTGTAGCGATGGCGGTGCGGACGGTGCGCTCAAGCTCGTACCAGAAATCGCAGGTCGCGGGATGCGCCCGGCGCCAGAGACGTTTGAGCGAGTCACATGCGATGAATACACGCTCGGACAGGCCAAAGGTCGATTTACGTTTAACCGATTCGTCGTACCAGCTTTTCGCCTCGCGGATGACATCACGGGGGATATTCGGCAGCGCGGCGTTCGCCAGCTCGTCGAGGTCGAGACCGTAGACCAAGGCGAAGGTAAGAAATGCCGCAACACCCCCGCCGAAGCCGAGGCCCAGCTCCATCACCTTGCCGATTTGGCGCTGGTATTTATCAACATCGTCCGGCGAGATATTGAAGGCGCGGGCGTAGGCCAGTTTATACAGATCCGGTCCGGTCCCCTCGTCGTACTCCCGGAATGCGTCCAGCTTCCACTGCTCGCAGGCAAGCCAGGCCAGTTTTCGCCCCTCGATATTCGACAGGTCGCTAACCACCAGCTTTTTGCCTTCCGGTGCCATGATGCAGCCGCGCAGCGCCGAGCTGGTCAGCTCCATGATGTTATCGAAAAGCAGATCGGCGCATCCGGCTTTCAGCGCCTCGATACCCTCGTCTATCTGGTCCTGCTCGAGTGAAGGGCGGGGCAGGTTCTGAGGCTGGAATAAACGCCCGGCCCAGCGCCCGGTACGCGATGCGCCACAGAACTGCAGCGTGCCGCGCAGACGACCGTCACTGCTCACGCCCTTCATCAGCGATTTGTACTTGCTGGTGCTGGTGCTGGTGGTGCTGGCCTGCAGGCGAATAGCCAGCAGCTCTTTCACCGCCGACGGCAAATCAGGATCCGCCATACGGCGCTCCAGTGTGCTGCGCTGCATGTCCGGCAGCTCCACGCCGTAGGATTCAACAATGTGCTTAATCAATGCATCGCGCTGCGTGGCCGCCTGCACTTCGCCGTCGGTCATCGCCTGCGTGCGTTTCGCCAGGCTTTTTTGTTCGAGGTCTACCGCCTCGATCGCCGCCTGCGCGAGCTCCACATCCATGCAAACGCCTCGGTCGTTGATCTGCTGGTCACGATGCCATAGCGCCAGCTCTGCACCCTTATAATTCCACTTCGGCAGGCGCTTATGCACTTCGCGCATAGCCTCGATATCCAGCCCGGCGTAAGCTACAAAGCGCCGCCATTCTTCCGGGTGGGTTTTGCTGGTGGCCCGGCGTAGTTTGCTGTTCTTCGGGCGTGGCTTACAGAACAGCTGGATCAGCGCCTTACCTTCTTTATCCTTCGCCTTGTCCTGCGGGACGCCGAGCACCTCGCAGAGTGCGCCAAGTGCGCCGGGGAGGCCGTGAGCCAGCGCCTGCACCATTGTGTCGCGCCAGCGTGTTACATCAGGGGCCAGCCGCGGTATTGCATGGCGCAGCACCGTGCGGTCGAAGTGCGAATTGTGGAAATAAAGCAGGGTATCGGGGTCGGCGATAGCCTTCTGAAGCCTGCCAGGGATAGGTTCGCCAGCAGTAAGATCCCAGACGCTGACAGGCTCGTCGCCGATGGCCCAGGCAAACAGCATCACCTCGACACCTTCCGCATAAGCGTGCGTGCCGTTCGTGATTGGTTTTTCGCAATAGGTTTCCAGGTCACCCCATAGTATATTATGCATAAGTATCCTTCGGAGTTACACAATGGAATTAACAATCCCAATTTCAACGATATTAACCGCAGCATTAGGTTTTTTAGGTGTGTACATAATTATGCCTATAGCTTTGATTGTTAGAGATCAATTAATAATAATTTATATAGAAAAATGTATTCTTACGCCTAAATTTTGGGCTTTCATACATGAGCTAACTATAGAAAAGGCGTATTATAATGTGATATATACTAAAAAATATGAAGTTAGGGCGCCTGAAGGTTTTGAGCATATTGAGGAGAAAAGAACTTATTTTATTGACGATGTAGAAGTTAGTTTGAAAACTTTCAGCGATTTTTTAAGTAACCAAAAGAATTATGTTGATAAAATTGCCAAAAAAGAACCTAAGGCATTAGCTAAAACTAATTTAATGAAATGGATAAGTAAGCATTTCAAAATGGAAGCTAAATTTGTAGATGTTGTAGATGACTATGTCAAACATGTTTATGATTTGACCGTTTCCGATATTAAAAACAAAAAGAAAGATGTTATTTATTCAGACGTAAATCCAAACTAAACACAGCCCCGAAACTAGATTTTAGGGCTGTGTTAGTATTCAAATCAGCTCGCCGCGTCTGCGCCTTCGCTGATATCGTCGAAGTCATCCGGCGCGGCCACACCGCCGCCAGCGAACGCGTCACCGTCTCGCAGGAACTGGACGCCACCCAGCGATGCGTTAACGCGTTTGCCGAAGTTGTTGTCCTGCGCCCAGATGTCGATCACCGCGTTGACATAGCAACCGGCGTAAGGACGGCCATCAGCCTGGATGAGTGGAGAACGGTCGCGATCAATGACCGCCGGACGTGCTTTGTTGGGAGCGTTCAGGAAGAAGTTGCCCGGGAAGCCTTCGTATTCGGCTTTTTCGTCACCGTCGTGCAGACAGAGGTTGAGCTTTTTCTCCAGCTGGCCGTAAATGGTTTCCCACTTCTCGCCCCATTTTTCCTTCGCTACCTGTTTCAGCGCTTTGCGGATTTCTTCCAGTTGTGGATGTTTCGGAACCATCAGGAAAACAGCAGAGAAGCGCGGGTCGCCTTCGCCGTTCACGGTTTTTGCTTCGAACAGAGCAGGGAAGGCCAGGCGGACGTTGTTCAGTTTAATTTTCATGGGTATTTCCTTAATCAGATGAGGTCAGCGGCGAGCGCATCGTCGGACACGTCGTCGAAATCGTTAACAGGGTTGAGATTGAGCGCCGGGCGCGGGTCGGATTCGGGGGCGACGGTGGGCTTACCGTCAGCGCGGGTGATCAGCGCTTCGACTTTCGTCCAGCGGCGAGGGCTGGCCTTTTTGATGAGCTTCTCGGCTTTGGTCGGGCTAATCAGCTTAAGGTCGAAAACCTCCTCAGTTTTATAACGGAACTGGTCTTTCAGCAGCGCGCGGGCGGCTTCTTCATCACACCAGGCACGATTACCCTGTTTGCCAGTAACCAGCTTAAAGCCCGGTACCGGATGCCCGGCGTTCAGCTCACTGTTCACCCGGTCGCGCACAGCCTTTAGCCACGATTCAATAAAATCGGCCTGGCTGTATACCTCTGCCAGCTGTTCGGCGGTCAGCAGTGGCACACGCTTATACGCCACTCCTGAAGAACTGAATAACGGATTCACTCCGGCGGGTAACGTCCTGGCGGCACCCTTCGGGTTTGATGTCCCTCTGCCTGAAGGTACCAACCCAGCACCTCAGCAGGATGAGCCGTCTGTGTGGGGCGCAGCATTTCGCCAGAATAACCTGCTGGGTCAGATGTTCCGCCCTGCGAAGCAGTTTGAGCCGGTAGACGGGTACAATCCGTATGTTGATAAAAACGAGCTGCACGGTTATGAACAATGGGGATCCACTTTTGCCGACTCCCGCTCGCCGGAAGAAACTGCCTGGCTGAAACAGCAGATCGACGACGAAAACGAGGACCGTCGGGTACTTTCCGAGGCTGGCGGGGAGGGGGTTCTCGCCAGCATTGCCGCCGGGGTTGTCGACCCGGTTACAGTGGCTTCGATGTTTATCCCCGGCGCTCAGGGGGGCGCTGTGGCCCGTATTGCGTCACAGGCTGCAATCGGTGCAGCTGCAACAGCAGCGAGCGAGGTTGCGCTGAATAACCAGCAGATTACCCGTACGTGGGGGGAAAGCGCTTCCCACGTCGCCGCCGGTGCGTTGATGAGCGGTGTATTTGCGGCTGCCGGTGCTGCGCTTTCGCCCTCTGTTCGCACAGCGGCCACGCGTGAAGTGGCTGACGCGCTCGATAATATGAGTATCACGTCAGCGACGGACACGGCTGCCGCCTCACTCCCGGAAGGGGGCAGCGTCGGCGCGGCGCGAATCAGTGAAGCCACGCTCGAGGATCTCACCCCGGCAGCTGGCGGACCGGTCGGTAAACTGGCACGTAAGGCAGGGAGCTATCTGACACCGTTTACCCGGCTGATGGAGTCTCCGTCGAAAACCTCCCGCCGTACGGCGCTGGAGCTGGCAGAGAATAACTACACACTGCAGGGCAATGCCCGCGGAATTGAGACACCTATTGCGGCGGAAACCCGTGTTCGCGGGTGGCGTCGTGAAGAAGCCGCTGTCGTGGTGACCAACAAGCAGGCCTACAGCCAGTATAAAGCCGCCGGGGCGACCTGAGCTTTTCCCAGTTCCGCGAGGAAGTTGGTAACGCTATGCGCAGCGGCGATGTGCATGCTAACCCAGTGGTGCAGGAAGCGGCGCAGGCAATGCGCACCGTTGTTAACCGGGTTAAAGTGGCGCAGCAAAAGCTTGGCCTGCTGCCACCTGACGAGAAGCTAAAAGCCATCGGGCAGGAGAGTTATTTCCCGCGCGTCTACAAAGTCGGCAAGATCGTTAACGAGCGCGATAAATTTCGCGACATGCTGGTCGACTGGTGGTCGCGCGGTGAGAAAACCATGTCCCGCGAAGAGGCTGAAATTACTGCTGACGCCACGATCAATAAAATCGTCGGCGCAAAAATCCCGCAGGATTTCGCAAACGTCTTTATGGTGAAAGCGGCAGGCAGCACCCGGTCGCGTACGCTCAGCGTTCCCGATCGCCTGATGAAAGATTATCTGGAGAGCGACGCCAATTATGTGCTGCAGCGTCACATCCGCGAGGCGTCGGCAGAGGTGGAGCTGACGCGCGCATTTGGTAACAAATCGCTGGAAAAACAGCTCAAGGATATTCAGGACGAATACGACGCGCTGATGCGTCAGAATCCCAAAGACCAGGCGAAGCTAGCGAAAGCCCGCGATAACGATATCCGCGATATTACCGCGCTACGCGACAGCCTGGCGGGCACCTACGGCATGCCGGACGATCCCTCATCATTTTTCGTACGTGCCGGTGCGTTCCTGCGCAGCGCTAACTTTGTTACCAAACTGGGCGGAATGACCGTTTCCGCTATTCCTGATCTCGCGTGCGGTGTGATGGTTAACGGCTTTGGCAACACAATGCGCGGTTACTCAGCGCTGATCACCCGCTCTCCTGCATTTAAGGCCAGTCGCGCAGAGCAGTTAAAAATGGCCGTCGGGCTGGAAACAATCCTGCATACCCGTGCGCGTACGATGGGTGACCTTGTGGACAGTTCCGCCCGTACAACGGCAGTGGAAGCGGGTAGGGAGCGTGTTACCGATGCGTTCGGCAAGCTCACACTGATGGGCCACTTCGACGACATGAACAAATCGGTGAACGGTATGATCACGTCCGACGGCATTCTCTCAGGCTCGTTCGCCGGCCGCCGCCTGGCTAAGCTCGGCATTAACGACAATATGGCCGCGCGTATCCGCAGCGAGTTCGAAAAACACGGTGAGGTAATCAACGGCTGGCACATCGGTAATTTTGAAAAATGGGACGATCAGCACGTTGCTGGTGTCTTCCAGTCGGCGGTGCTGAAAGATGTGAACAATACCGTTATAACCCCTGGGATCGGCGATACACCACTGTGGGCCAGTACGCCGCTGGGAAAAACCATCTTCCAGTTTAAATCGTTCGCTACCGCATCCTATAACCGCGCCACCCTGGGCGGTCTGCAGGAGGGGACGGGGCAGTTTTATTACGGTACCGCTTTTCAGATTGGGCTCGGCGCGCTGACGTACGCGCTTAAACAGTCTGCAAACGGTAAGGAGGTAGACTGGTCTCCGAATAAGCTGGTGCTGGAAGGTGTTGACCGATCCGGTATTCTCGGCCCGCTGATGGAGTATAACAATATGGCGGAAAAAGCATCCGGCGGTATGGTGGGGCTGGGTGCTTTGCTCGGTACCGGCACACAGTCACGTTATGCAAGTCGCGGTTTTATCGGCTCTGCGCTGGGCCCAACGTTTGGCCTGCTCGATACCATCACAGATGTTACGGCTGGCGTGCTCAATGGCGATGCAGGCGACCGGGTACTGCACAATGTGCGTACGCTTCTGCCGGGTAACAATCTGTTCTGGATAGCGCCGCTGATAAATCAGGTTGATCCCGGCATGCGATAATCGGTCGGGATTCCGACCTTAAACCCGCGTCATCATAGCCCTGTATTCACTACGGGGCTTTTTTATGCATCAGGATTACAAAACACGCCTTACCGCGCTAACCGATAAACTCACCGATGTGGTGCTTGAAGAAGCCGATCCGGATAACTGGCCGGGGGCAGGTAAAAAACCGAGTGAACTGACCAAAGACGAACGCGGCGACCGCGACTGGGATAAGAAGAATGCAGCTGCATCGCTGACGCTCTTGATTAAGGTGCATTCACTTATCGGCATGCAGACGCGAGGCGGTACACCGTCGGATAATCCCGGAAAGGATGACGAAGCCTTTGAACTGGGCCAGCAGGTTTCAAAAGCAGAGCGAGAGGCGGCCGCAATTATTGAGCGCCTGCAGAAAGGGAAAAAATGATTTCGTTCCTCGCCTTCTTTTTAATGTGGGCGGAGCGAATGAACTGGGACGTTCCGGACTGCCACTATCAGGCCTGCCACTGGCTGGAGCATCGCGGAAACCTCGCGGTGCTTCGCTGTTTCCGTGGTTTCGGTAAATCAACGATCCTTGCGGTCTACAACGCCTGGCGATACTACTGCGAGCGTCAGTACCGCATTCTTCACCAGTCGGAATCAGACGGCACCGCGTATAAAACCAGCCGCGATACGCAGAACGTTCTGCGCAACCATCCGTTGACCAAAGGCATGCTGCCGGACGGGCAGGGGACAGTTGAGCAGTGGTGGGTCAACGGCGCGCTGGATTTACGTAACGGCAGCATGTACGCCAAAGGCATCTTGTCTAACGTAACCTCGGCCCGAGCTAACGAATGTCAGAACGATGACGTTGAGGTCCCCCGTAATATCCAGACGCCTGAGGCACGCGAAAAACTGCGCTATCGCCTAGGCGAGCAGACACACATTCTTATCCCAGGCGGCCGAAAGCTCTACATCGGTACACCGCACACGCATGACAGCCTTTATGATGAGGTCGAGTCTATGGGCGCAGACTGTCTTACCATCCGGCTGTTTGAGAAAGAAAAACGCGTTGAAGCGAAAGACGCCACGCAGCTGCGCTACGAATTATCTTTCAGGCCAGAGTACGTTTTCGCGGGCATCCATAAAGCGGCGCGGCTCTTGGTCGAGGATGTCGATTATAAAATTACGGCCGGCGGTGTTGAGTTTGCCACCGCGCCCGATACCGTTATCGACTTCTACGCGGATTGCGCTTGGCCTGAGCGATTCACTCGCGAGGAAATGGAGAATCGACGTAAAGAAACTCGCACGGTTAACGAGTGGGATAGCCAGTATCAGCTGCACAGTAAACCCGTTGGCGACGTTCGTCTCGATCCTGACCGTATCCGTGAGTACAACATCCATCCGCAGATCCGCTATGCGAACCGTACGGCCTCGCTCTGGCTGGGTAACGTGCAAATCGTTGGCGCTGTCGCCTGGTGGGATGTGGCCACAGGTAAAGTTAAAGCCGATGCTTAGGCGTTCTCGCTGATGCTGACTGATGCCAGAGGGCACCTGTACTGGCACATCTGCAAGGAACTTACGGGGGAACTCGCGGAATTTGACGATAACGACAAAATCACTGGCGGGCAGGTCGCACAGATCAAAGAGCTTGTACTCAAATATCAGATCCCGGTTGTGTGCGTTGAGGTGAACGGCCCCGGCAGTTTCGCGGGTAAATTGCTGCGTCAGGCGCTCAAGGGTACCGGGTGCGGCGTGCGCGAAGAATTCAGCATTACCAACAAGCAGAAACGCATCCTCGATGCATTCGAAGCGCCTCTGTCGTCGCGGTTCTTATGGGCGCATACCGATGTACTGGACGGCCCTGTCTATGACCAGATGCGTGATTTTAATCCGGCTCTGACCAACCAGCCGGATGACTTTATCGATTCTGGTGCCGGCGCAATCAGTCAGACACCAGTACGTATCGGGAAAGTGGTCGGGATTCCGACCGGGCATGCGCGCGAAGATTGGCAGTTAAGTGACGGAGATCATCTGGTCGACGTCGATTACTAACCTGCCAGAGGTTTCGCATCATGTCGGTACCCAACCAGACTCCCTATATTATTTATAACGCCAACGGTCTGACGACTGTTTTCCCCTTCGAGTTCTATATCATCAATGCCGGTGATATTCAGGTATCAATCAACGGTACTGTCGTTACCAGCGGATATTCCGTATCAGGAGTCGGTAACGTCGGCGGGGGTGACGTGGTTTTCGTTACTCCACCTGCAAGCGGTGCAGTGGTCATGCTGGAACGTGTTGTTCCTACCTACCGGTTAACGGATTACCAGGACAACGGCGATCTGTTGGCCGACACAGTGAATAAGGATTTCGACCGCCTCTGGATGGCAATACAGCGTGCCTTTATTTATCTCGGGCTAGCGCTGCGACGTCCGCTATTTGGTGGTCCGTTCAACGCAGAAGGTTATAGGATCGCGAATCTCGGTGACCCGATAAATGCGCAGGATGCAGCGACCAGGAACTATGTCGATAATGTCAGCCTGGTGCGTACGCTGCGTGTTCCTGAGTCTTCAGTCTCCATTCTGCCGCCTGCTGATCAGCGCGCAAACAAGCTTCTGGCGTTTAACGCTGCAGGGCAACCAATCGTCGTTCTGCCAGCTTCTGGTTCGGCGTCCGATGTAATGATAGAACTTGCTAAACCCGATGGCGAAAAGTACATCGGCGAATGTCCAGACATTGCAACGCTACGGACAATCGAGCCATCTTTCGACAAGCAGCGCATCACCGTACGGGAGCACACCGTTGGACTGGGAAAAACGGGTGGCGGGGTATTCTGGTATGACGCCACGGATACGACGTCAACAGATAATAATGGACATTATATTGTCACTACTGCCGGAGCGCGATGGAAGCGAAAAGAAGTTGATGTGAAACCAGAACACTTCGGTTATAACACCACTTATACAGGTGATCAGACCAGCCTTCTTCAGGCAGCAATTTATTTTGCAGTAGAAAAAAATCGTAAGTTTATCGGTTCAACAAGGAATACAATTTACATTACATCTACTATTTACATACCACCATTCTTGACCGCAGATTGGCGCGGTATGAAAATAAAAACGGTGACAAACTCTATCACTGCTGTGCGTCTCAGTAGTGGAAGTGCGACCATTCCGGCACCACCATATAAACCTGGGACGCCTCTTGATCAGCTCGAGATAGAGGGGAGATATAAAACAGGAACAGCAGCAGTTCCTGATGAGACTTTCACAACAAATGGATTGGTGATCGGTGAGTCTGCATCATCGCAAACATCAGATCTGAACATTGTTAATCTGATAGTTCGTGGTTTCCAGTCTTGCATAACGGTAACTGGCCCTAATAGTTATCTTCTGAAATTTGATAATTTGCATTGTGGTGTTGCCTGGTTTAGAGGTTTTGCATGGACAGCATCTTCTAACTCAGGTGAGAATATACAATTCTTTGGTGGTTCAATTTATAACTGCATAAACACTGCTGGAACAGCACAAGGGTTATATATTGCACCAACCGCAAGCTCGGTTGAGCTTACATTTAACGGAACAAGCTTTGATTACAACGACGTAGATGTTTCTCAAAACCTAGGGAACATAACACTTAATGATTGTCATATGGAGAATAATAACAATAATCCCAAGATAACTATAGCAAATACAGCATCAAAAGAGCCTTCCAAGTTAAAAATTAATGGAGGTAGCATGGGTGGCGGACCAGGGGCAAGCAGTCTTAATCCAACTGTGGAAAGTGCGACAGGAAGGCCTTGTTATATCGATGTTACCTCAGCAGGAACAAGTGTGGTTATTAACGGATTGCAAGTTGGGAGTTTTTACACTATTGGCAACGTTACGCAGGTTGTCAGAAACAGTAGTTCATTAACTATGCGTAAGCTTGAAATCGGTATTTTACAGAATGCCGGACCTGCAACTACGGAAGGATGGCCTCTAAACCCTTCATTCTTTCAGAATCTGCTCACATCATTGGGATTTGGGTCAATCAGTGGCTGGACACTTAATTCTGCCAACGGCGTTACACTGACAGCAGTGACCTCAGTATCGGCTTCACATGACAGTGGTGCTAGACAGCTTGAAAGGTCATCGTCAGGTACGGCAACAGGTATGTCTTTTTATCAGGATGTGCGTGTCAGATCTGGCAAGACAATGATAGTTAAAGCATGGTTGCAAACCCTTGCGATCATAGCTAACGGCGGTACTGCCACTATTCAGACAACTTTCCTGAATGAAGACAAATCAGTCACTGTGCAATCAGCTGCGTTAGCTCAACGAGCTGTAAGCGCTGATGGCACCCTTACTGAATGTGCAACAGTGATTCCGGTTCCGGCAGGGGCTGCATGGATGCGCGTTGCAATTTACGGTACCAACATACCAACAGGGACAACATCCAGAATTTATAGCTCTGGCGAACGCGTTTGGGAGATTTAGGAAACAAATAAAAGCTGGCTCAGAAGCCTGAGCCAGGCTATATCTATTTTTTACAGTTGTCTTGACCTAATGAAATAAGCAGGTTGTTTTCATTCTCAAAAATAGAATATTGATGTGTGGAAAATATTTTATCCATGCTGCCATCACAAGCCTTTTTCTGTAGAGCTTGCGAAAATTTCCTTGCTTCTCCAGAAAAAATAATATTTCTTACCCCGTTATTAATTAATGACTGGCTTAAAGTCATATCGAAATAATTGTTTTTTATGTATTTAAGTATAGGGAATACTCGCGCTGATGTTTTAGATGCTTCAGAGTCTTCTGTGGCACCAAATATGTAGGTATCCTTGCCTTTATTTATTGCTGATAATTTATCTGTCAGTGAGAACAATATGTATGAATCATATCTCTGCTGATGGTAAAGTGCAGATGTTGTCGCATATATAACTGATAAAGATGAGAATATAACACATATTGATAAAATCGATGCTATATTATTTATTTTTTTGCTGCTATTGGCCGGAACCGCTAGCATCATAAATATAATAAAGGTTGCCGGAAACAGAACCCTAACAGGATAATATCCATTGCTAAGAATTAAATTAACCCCAATAGCGCAAAGGAGAATGACAAAAGGAATCACCATCATTATCAATATGTTTATGCATTTTATTCTATTGGCTTCTCCCTTTAATATTTTAATGAATATTTTTACATAAGTTACAGCAAAAATAATAGCGGCAATAGAAATGATCGCACACGAAATATAACCATATGATTGTGATGCTGTCTCAAGTGCGTTTTTCAACCCAGATAAAATAGCATGGGCAAAGTTTGAAGTAAGATCGGCTCTATGTTCGGATCCATTTATTGTTAACTTAACCACCGCGAGATAATAGACTATGCATGCAATGAAAGTTGATAATACAGCCTTTAAAATATAACTTATTGTTTTCTCGCTGTATTTATCTGACTGAAGAAAGTTTGTTATTACCAATAATGGGAATATTGCAATTGCAGGTTGATAAAATGAAAGACAGGCAATAAGCAGTAAGCATGGGAAAACTACTCTATTTTTATTCAGCGAGTCCCATGCCATCACGGGCAACAAAACAGAAAGAACCATTGACAGTGAGTCAAACCTAAAAAGCATATTCCCAAATGTAAGCGGATTAACAGCAATTGTGATACATATTAAAACATTACCTACAGTAATATCTTTGAATGTGTTCTTTAGCAAAATAATTACCAAAGAGCTTAGTGCAAGCATGCTTAATAATTGAGGTAATGGTGTTATATCCGCTAGCCTTACAGAGCTTGTGCTTAAAACAATAGCAAGCCATTCTGTTAGCGGTCTTCCTAACCCAATCCATCCAAAGTAACCTTTGATAGATCTGGTTATATCATCAACAAGATAAATTCTGTCATTAATAAGCGGGTAATAACCAAATATAATTATGACAAGAGAAAGCATGAAGGCGTTAAATGACGACAATTCCTTCTTGTGAAAACTAAACATTATTTTTCCCTTTCAAAATATAACGAGGACGGTTTTTAACCTCAACGTAAATCCTGCCGATATACTCCCCAAGCACACCTATACCTATCAACTGAACGCCGCCAAGGAAAAGTATTGATACCAGCATTGATGGATAGCCGCGAACCGGGTTGCCGAATGCTAACGTGTCGACGATCATCCATGCGCCATAGATAAAGGCCATGCCTGCAACGAACAAACCGATATACGTCCACATGCGCAGTGGAAAAGTTGAGAAACTGGTAATGCCCTCTAATGCAAGATTCCACAGCTTCCATCCATTGAACTTAGAATCCCCGGCAACACGTTCTGCGCGGGCATATTCAACAACATCAGTGCGGCCGCCAACCCAACTCAAAACGCCTTTCATGAAAAGGTTGCGTTCTGGCATTAGCTTGATGTTTTCAACCACATCTCGAGACATCAGGCGGAAGTCGCCAACGTTTTCCTCGATCTGCGGATTGCTGATTTTGTTGTGCAGCTTATAGAACCACTCTGCGGTCTTGCGTTTGAGTCGTCCATCCGTAGAGCGGTCTGTTCTCTTAGCAAGAACCATATCCGCGCCGGCCTGCCATTTCTCTATCAGGTGCGGGATAACCTCAATTGGGTCCTGCAAATCAACATCTATCGGGATAATAGCTTCACCGCTTGCATGGTCCAGGCCTGCAAACAGCGCAGGTTCTTTACCGAAATTGCGGGTAAAGGAAAGAGGAATGACAAGCGGGTCGGCCACAGCGAGCGCATTTATGATTGATTCTGTCGCATCTTTACTGCCGTCGTTAATGAAGACTATTTCAACTTCATGCTGCTGAAGCCCTTCAAACTCCCGCACGGTTTTATAAAAGATTGGAATTGCTTCCTCTTCATTAAACACCGGAACGACAAGAGAAATTTTCATTTCGCATCCCTAAAGACAATGAATTTTGAGTAGATGAACCCGGCAACCAGGCTAAAGCCGGAAAATGCTATTAGGGTAACCACGGGAGGGGCGCCCACAGTATCAGCGAAGTAACCCGTCAAGCCTGCCATGATCCCCATGAATAATACGAACGCGAGATAGCGTCCGGAAGTGGCCTGTGATTTGAACGTCCATTTCGCATTCGCAAAAAAACTAAACGTCACAGCAATGCAGAATGCCAGAACGTTAGCAATCGCCTGGCTGACCCCAAAGAAGTGAAGCAGAGCGCCAAAGCACAGCCAGTGTATGGCTGTGTTGAGCACGCCAACGGAAACGTATCTACTGAATATCTTTAACATTATAAAAATCAGTCAATTCTGAAAGCCAAGAAGTTTAGCACTTGTTGTCAACCTTATCGACCTCCTCTATATGGTCGGGATTCCGACCGACCTGCGCGCTTACCCTCATGCCACGATACGATTTTCCCCACCGGGGGTGAGGCATGAGGATGAATAACGTTTCAGACGTGGCGGCGGGACTTTCCTACGGCACTTCTATTGGCAGCTTTGGCTACTGGCTTTTGCAACTGCTCGATAAAGTCAGTCCCAGCCAGTGGGCTGCAATTGGCGTTCTCGCCAGTATTCTCTTTGGTCTGCTGACTTATCTGACAAACCTTTATTTCAAAATTAAAGACGATCGTCGCAAAGAGGCTCGGGACAATGGCTACCAGTAAGGCTAAGCTCAGCGCCGCTGTTCTGGGGTTGATACTTGCTGGCGCTTCTGCCCCGCAAATTCTCGACCAGTTCCTGAATGAGAAAGAGGGCAACAGCCTCACAGCGTACAAAGACGGCGGCGGGATCTGGACAATTTGCCGTGGCGCCACAATGGTGGATGGTAAACCGGTAGTGCAGGGCATGAAGCTGACGCAGGCGAAATGCGATCAGGTGAACGCCATCGAACGGGATAAGGTTCTTGCGTGGGTGGAGCGCAATATCAAGGTACCACTGACCGAGCCGCAGAAAGCAGGTATTGCTTCGTTCTGCCCTTATAACATCGGGCCCGGTAATTGTTTCCCCTCAACGTTCTATAAGCGCATCAATTCCGGTGACCGCAAAGGTGCATGCGAAGCGATCCGCTGGTGGATTAAAGACGGCGGCCGCGATTGCAGATTGACCAAAGGCCAGAAGAACGGTTGCTATGGTCAGGTCGATCGCCGGGATCAGGAAAGCGCACTGACGTGCTGGGGGATAGACCAGTGACCATTAAAGCAAAGCTGTTAGCGCTGGGCGTTCTGCTGGCGCTTTTCGCTGTTACCTTTTACGCGGGTTATCTGAAAGGCTGGTATGCGCACAGCGACAAGGTAAACAGCGAGCATGCAGCGAAAAACAAAAAAGCGGAGAAAGCCGTCGCCACTAGTGAGCAGAAAGCGGCAGCGGCCAGCGCAGAAGGAAAAGTGATTTACCGGACCATTTACCGAGACGTGGTGAAATATGTTAACGACCCGAATCATACTAAGTGCGATTTTGACGATCACGCTGTGCAGCTGCGCCAGCGAGCCCTCGATGCGGCCAACTCCATCAGCTGATTTGATGCAGGAACCGTGCAGGGGAGCGAGTAAAGCTGGAACAGACAGCGACGAAGACCTGCAGGCGGACATCGAAATAGCGGAATGCCTGCGCCAGTTACGGCTGGATAAATATCGTTGGCAAGCTTGGTACAGGGCTACGGAATAGCCCGTTTTGTTCCTCAATCGGGAGCGAAATCAAAACGGGTATCTAGGGATTTATTAAAAACTAAACACATTAAATACATGTGGTTATTTGCTGTGTTTTACTCCTATTATCGCACCAATTTAATCAATAAGTTACATGAAAAATTTCATCAGCTTACACCTTTGATTTTTTCAATGTAACTGCTGATGTAAGTGAATTTACTCAATAAAAATCAACGTTATCTTGCAGCCAGCATTCCGGGATAGTGTCGGGCGATAATGTCATTCAGTTTATCGACCAGGTCTGGTCGATTAAAGATGATGTGTGCAGTTCCTTTTTGAAAATATTTGATCGAAAACATCTTATCTTCGTAATGAGTACTGTGCCTGTTCTCACGGATGTGATCGTCAAGACGACGGATAATATCCGCACGACTGTCAGGGATGGATTGTCCCTCGAGGATCGTGAGCATTCGTTCAAGATCCGTCAGCCTGTCACGCTGCCAGCCCCAGTTCAGGTTATAGCCCCATTTATCGTATTTAACAAAATTGCTGATAATAATCTTCTTACCGAAACTACATGGGTTATTGGTTTTATAGTCCCAACTTAATTTCTTCCACACGGTCAAAAATCCCCAGCACCTCATAGGCCCCCTCAATAACCTGACTCACCACGTCCCCCTTGTGTGGCACCCTTACCTCGCCAAACGATTCGCCACACACAAGACCGTTCTGACACACAGCCCTGAACAGGCCCGGTAACATCTGGTAAGAGCTGGTGCCATCATGGGAGTTGAGCAGGATAATTTCCGGCACCTGCTTACCGGTAATCTGCCCCTCCCGACGCAGGCGCAGCATATGCTTTGTATGTTCACGACGGCCGGGATCACGTACCCGGGTCTGACAGGCAAAGAACGGCTGAAAGCCCTCCCGCTGCAGACTGTCCAGCAGAGAGATGGTGGGAATATAGGTGTAACGTTCACTGCGGGATTCGTGTTTATCCTCGCTGAATACACTGGGTACCACACGAAACAGCTCTTCACGCGTTAACGGACGGTCACGACGGATAAGATTTGCAGCGCCAAAGCGCGAAGCCAGACGGGTCATAAGCAGACTCCTCATAACGGGAAAAACAATAAAAGAAAGCCCTGTCGCACAGGCGACAGGGCTCGGGAAAGAACTGACAAGCGTTAAACGTTCAGAAGAAGAAATTCCAGACGGCCCTGGCGACCGACACCACAGTGTCGCGCACCGCGCGTATGACTGCCCGCACCGGAGCCGATATCAGCGGCAGGGTACTCACTGTATCCAGCGCCGCGCCGACGGTTTCACCAAAATCGTCACGCGCTTTTTCCTGGACCGCCGCTGTGCGAAAGGGAGGTTGCAGTTGCGCCACCACCGGGCTGGAGGCCTCACGGGGGAGGTACTTAATCATTCGTTCAGCCATCACCCGCAGCCCCCACTGTAGCCGGACCGACACCGCACACACTGGATGCACGGGCTGAAACAGTTCATGCAGCAGGCAGACTTTGCGACTGATATTCCGCTTTTGTTCTGTGGATAATTGGCCGCTACTGCTGGTGGGTTCGGCCTTATCCGACTGGCTGATAACAAACAGCACTTTATGCCGGTATGCCTCACCAATAACTTTATGGTAAAAGTGCTCATCCACAGCCAGAGCCCGGTCATCAGCCTTAATCAGCCACAGCACCAGGTCAAGTCGGGGAAGCTGTTCACGGTACAGCGCAGCATACTCAGTATCGCGGGCACCACTTTCCCCCACACCGGGCAGGTCAACTATCGTCATATAGCGGTCGCCAACCTGCAGGCGAAAGCGCAGTGGTTCACGGGTACAGGCCTCCACATCGCTGACCGGCGATACCTCTCCAGCAAACAGGGCATTGCAAAGGCTACTCTTTCCCGCTCCGGTTTTACCCATAATGCCGATCGCTGGCTCGTAGTGAGCAAGCTGGTTTATCTGTTGCAGAATACGCTCTGATGCCCACTGTGGCAGGCCAGAAAGCGACCTCTGCAGCGACTGCAAGCCTTCAGATTTTTTCATCATTACTCCTCTGAAAATGAATATAAAAACAGCAGAACCGTGAGATTCCGCCGTTAATTAGGTATGTTCAGGAGAATGATATATATCTGAATGTTTTTATAAGTTACCGATACAGATTAGTAA
>NZ_JADCLG010000012.1:0-63945 GCF_014982425.1 Enterobacter cloacae complex sp. I1M
AATTGTTAAAGAGCAGTTGCAACGCGGCTTTCAGCTCATCGTTGCGAGGTCCCGTATATTACGTTTTCCTCATTCAGAGTCAAGCAATTATTTTCACTTTTCTCTGTTGGCGTTCATCTCTGAACCCCGCTGTCCCGGCGGCTTGTAAGCCGTTGTTCCGTGTCAGTGGAGGCGCATTATAGGGAGTTCTCCGACGTTGACAACCCCTCTTTGAAAAAAAACGTTCAACCGTCTCTTTTTTGCTCAAAACCGTGCTACAGCGCCAGTTTTTCGAGCGTTTCGAAGCCATAACGACGTAAAACGGGCAAAAGTTGTTCGGTTTCTTTTGTTATCGCCATACAGAAAGCGATGTTCGCATCCGCTGATTTCGCATCCGGCGCCTCGTGCTCCAGTAGCCAGGCCGTCCGACGCGCAATCGCAGCACCGGAATCCACCAGCCGGGTCCCTTCAGGCAAAACCTTTAACAGCTCTTCCTGTAATAGCGGGAAATGGGTGCAGCCGAGAACAACCGTATCCGGTGGTTCCTGCATCCGCAGCCATGGACGCAGAATGCGACGCAGCTCTTCAAGCGATACCGTCTCGCCGTGCAGTTTCGCTTCCGCCATTTCCACCAGCTCCGCGGAGCCGAGCATGGCGATCTGGCATTCATTGGCAAAGCGCTCAATAAGCTCACGCGTATAAGGACGTTTTACCGTACCGCGTGTCGCCAGCAACCCCACGATACCGTTCGCCGTCAGACGCGCCGCAGGTTTGATTGCCGGGACAACGCCCACAACCGGGAACGGGAATTTTTCGCGCAGGGCAGGAAGAGAGACCGTGCTTGCCGTATTACAGGCAATAACCGCCAGCGCCAGGGGATAGCGCTTTTGTACCGCAGTGACGATTTCAATCACACGCTCAACGATAAAGTCTTCACTCTTTTCCCCATACGGGAACGCGACGTTATCGAAGGCGTAGATGTAATGGAGATCCGGCAGGAGCTGCCGAATCTCATCATAGACCGAAAGCCCACCGACGCCGGAATCAAACACCAGCACGGTGGGACGCGGATCAGAAGGTGTAGCTGCCAGACAAGGTGTATTCCCGTCCTGCAGTTTGGTAGCCATAAACTGTCTCGTAATCTTTATCGAACAGGTTGGCTATTTTACCACGAACTGTGAGATGTGAGGTGACAGGATATGAAACCGCGACGTCCCACAGGCTGACGCCGCCCATTTTAACTTTCTCTGACGGATAGGTTCCAAAGTCGGTGTCGTAGCGCGTGCCGAGATAGTGATACGTCAGGCTCCAGTCAACATCATAGATCTGCGTATCAAGCTGATATTTCACCTGCTGTTTAGCACGACGGTCCAGAAGTTGATTGGTTGCCGCATTGCGGGCATCCACATAGTCGTAGCCCACAGTATGCGTCAACGGACCCGTATCAAACGACGCTGTCGCTTCTACACCTTTAATGCGTGCTTTGCCGACATTGTAATATTGCTGCAGGTTATTGTTGAAGTCGATGAGATTATCAACGTCATTACGATAGCCGGATACGCGCCAGCTTACGCCTGCCGTCAGGCCTTCAAACGCCCCTTCCCACTGTTTGCTCTCTTCAGGATCAAGATGGGTATTGCCGTAGAAGCCATAGAGCTGACCCAGATTCGGCGCTTTATAGGCCGTGCCATAAGAGGCTATGAAGCGGTAACCGTCAACGAACTCCCAGGCTGCGCTACTTTGCCAGGTACCATGGCGACCAAACTGAGAGTTGTCATCGCTGCGGGCCGCCGCCTCCAGAGTGAAATCTCCAAACTGCTGCAACCCAGTCAGGTAGACGCCAGTGTTACGCAGGTCATAGGCGTTGGTTACGTAGTTGGTACCCGGCTCGGTGCTCTGTTTCTGCCAGTCAACGCCCGCGCCGATGTTGCCATGCCCCACGTCAACTGAGTTGGTCCACTGAACATTGTACTGTTTGATTTCATCCAGGGTTGCTGTGGAGTCATAGCGTCCAAGGTGCGGATCGTAATTGTAGTCTTTGCTGTGACTGTAGCTGGAGAGCAACTGTGAATGGAAAACATCCCGGTTAAACCGCAATCCGGCATCCCAGGTCTGGCTATAGAGTTGGCGGGTATCAACCAGCACATCAGGGGTGAATGAACTGTAATAGCCGTCATAGGCGGTACGGTTGCTGTAACCATAGCCGCGAACGAAACCACTCCATTGCTCAGAGAAAGCATGCTCCAGTGCGCCGTAGAGCGTTTTATTCATAAAGCCGTCGCGATCGGTCTGGGCAAGGCCGCCGTTATTACCGTCAGCAACGACGTCAAAGCCTTTTGTGTAGGTGTAATCCCCCGCCAGCGTAACGCGCGTACTTTCACCCAATGTTTGCTGGGTGCTGCCAACATAATTCTGGAAGCCGTGTGTCCCAACGCCAGCATTCAGCGTTGTGCCATCCTTCGCACGCGTAGTGATAATGTTGACTACACCACCGATCGCATCCGAGCCGTACACCGCCGAACGCGGTCCACGAAGATATTCGATGCGCTGCACCAGGGAGATCGGAAACTGGCTGAGATCGGACGACCCCGTGACGCCCGCCTGGTTAAGACGGATCCCGTCGACGAGAATCAGGACATGGCTGGAGTTCGTACCGCGTATAAAGAGAGAAGAGAGCTGCCCCATCCCGCCATTTTGTGCCGTATCTACGCCAGGCAGGCGACGCATGACATCCAGAACCGTGGTGGATTGCCAGCGGTCGATATCGGCCCGCGTCACGACAGAAGTCGCAGCCAGAACAGATTTTTCAGGTTGTTCGAAACGGTTTGCTGTCACCACCAACGAGTCGGCGCTTTCCTGCGCCCAGCCCGAAAATGCCGTGACGGAAAACGCCGTCAACAGCGATACTTTTTTAATCATTGTTAAAGCATCCACAATATAAGAAGGATGCCGCAGGCCTCATCGATAGCACGCGATGATGAAACCAAATGCGACGTGATCCCGGCAGGTCTTCGGGCTGGGTGGCGTTATACGGATGAAGACTTCCCGTTTTCACAGTGTCTACAACTCTCATCCCGCCAGTCTTTACCGCTGCGCGTCAGCTCCAGATTTGCACTGGATTCCCTTTTCACTCTCAGGAGACCGGAAACAGAATGCTACAATTAGACACGTATAGATGTCCAGATAGCTATTAGCCATTAAATCTGGACATCCACTGCACAATCCCTACAATCCCCGCGTAATTCTTTATCACTCAGGACGCATCATGACCCCCGAACACCTCCCGACAGAACAGTACGACGCACAGCTGGCAGAAAAAGTTGTCCGCCTGCAAAGTATGATGACGCCTTTCAACGCGCCCGTTCCCGAGGTGTTTCGTTCTCCGGTCAGCCACTACCGTATGCGCGCTGAGTTTCGCATCTGGCACGATGGCGATGACCTGTACCACATCATTTTCGATCAGCAGACGAAATCCCGGATTCGCGTAGACAGTTTCCCGGCGGCGAGTGAGCTTATCAACCAGCTAATGACGCTGATGATCGACGGTGTGCGCACTAATCCGGTGCTGCGCAACAAGCTGTTCCAGATTGACTACCTGACCACCCAAAGCAATCAGGCCATTGTCTCTCTGCTCTATCACAAAGCGCTGACCGACGAGTGGCGCGAGCAGGCAGAAGCCCTGCGCGATGCGCTGCGCGCGCAGAACATCAACGTGCACCTGATTGGCCGCGCGACCAAAACCAAAATCATGCTGGACCAGGATTACATCGACGAGCGCTTGCCGGTGGCAGGAAAAGAGATGGTTTACCGTCAGGTGGAGAACAGCTTCACCCAGCCGAATGCGGCAATGAACGTGCAGATGCTGGAGTGGGCGCTGAATACGACGGAAGGGTCGACGGGCGATCTGCTGGAGCTCTACTGCGGTAACGGCAACTTCTCGCTGGCGCTGGCGCGTAACTTCGAACGCGTGCTGGCGACGGAAATCGCCAAACCGTCGGTGGCCGCCGCGCAGTACAACATCGCCGCTAACCATATTGATAATGTGCAGATCATTCGTATGGCGGCAGAAGAGTTTACCCAGGCGATGAACGGCGTACGTGAGTTTAACCGCCTGCAAGGGATTGATTTGAAGAGCTACCAGTGTGAGACAATTTTTGTCGATCCGCCGCGCAGTGGCCTGGACAGCGAAACCGAGAAGATGGTGCAGGCGTACCCGCGTATTTTGTACATCTCCTGTAACCCGGAGACGCTGTGCAAGAATCTGGAAACATTAAGCCAGACGCACAAGGTTGAACGTCTGGCGCTGTTCGATCAGTTCCCATATACGCACCATATGGAGTGCGGCGTACTGCTCACGGCGAAGTAATGTGGGCCTTGTAGGGCAGGTAAGCGAAGCGCCACCTGCCAAAAAAGCCGGATGGCGCTTCGCTTATCCGGCCTACAATGACAAAACCCTTTACTCTGGTAACTGGCTCTTGCGGCTACGCATGCGAGAGCCAATCCAGAACACCAGCGCCACAGACAGCACCGCAGGCAGGAAGTTAGAACCGATATCCGGATACTCTGCACGCACGACGGTGCTGTACAACAGTACACCCAGAATAAAACAGGCTGCGGCCAGCCCCGGTAACCCAACCGGCATGGTGCGGTTCAGATAACGTTGATGCAGGCAATACACCGTCAGCACCAGCGCGATAATCGGGAAAATCGAGAACGGTACAATTGAGCTGAAAACCGCCGCAAACGTACCGTTAATGGATAAGCCAGCGATCAATGCCAGCAACAGCGTTCCTTTATCCTGACCTGACTGTTTCATTACTCACCTTCACTCATCGTTTTGATGTGCCAACTTCTCTTGTTCACGGCGATACCAGTAGTACGCACCTTTAGAAATCATCCGCAGCTGCAATACCAGTCGCTCTTCGAGTTGCTTACGTTGTTCAATGCTGACATCCAGCGCTTCGGCACCCGCACTGAAAACAATGGTCACCATCGCCTCGGCCTGTGCTTCAGTAAACGCACGCGGCATATGGTTTTCGAGTTCAAGATAGTCGGCAAGTTCCGCGATGAAATGCTGAATTTCACGCGCGACGGCGGCACGAAACGCCGCCGACGTGCCAGAGCGCTCGCGCAGCAAAAGGCGAAACGCGTTAGGGTTATTGCCGATAAATTCCATAAATGTCGACACGGAGGTGCGGATCACGCTGCCGCCTTTGGCAATACGCTGACGCGCCTGACGCATAAGCTGGCGCAGCATCAAACCGCTCTCGTCGACCATGGTCAGGCCCAGTTCATCCACATCACGGAAATGACGATAGAAGGACGTTGGCGCAATCCCGGCCTCGCGCGCCACTTCGCGCAGGCTTAAACTGGCAAAACTCCGCTCAGCACTCAGTTGACTGAATGCGGCTTCCACCAGCGAACGCCGGGTTTTCTCTTTTTGTTGTGCTCTTACGCCCATCACGATAGTTGAATCCTTCCAAAGGCCCGTTGGCACTATACCAGAGAATAAAATTAATCTGTTTACCTGGCTTTGTGAATGATTGTTTACGCGCGGTTTGTGCTCCACTGCCCGAAAAAAGCACAACGATAATTGGGTTACCCAGGCAATGATGTTATTATTCTGTTGCTTTTATGTATAAGAACAGGTAAGCCTTGCCATGCCACATTCCTACGATTACGACGCAATAGTTATTGGTTCCGGCCCCGGCGGCGAAGGTGCTGCTATGGGTCTGGTAAAACAGGGAGCCAGAGTAGCGGTTATTGAGCGCTACCATAATGTCGGCGGCGGTTGCACCCACTGGGGCACCATCCCTTCGAAAGCCCTCCGCCACGCCGTTAGCCGCATTATCGAATTTAACCAGAACCCTCTTTACAGCGACCACTCCCGACTTCTTCGTTCTTCCTTTGCCGATATCCTGAATCACGCAGACACGGTCATTAACCAGCAGACGCGCATGCGTCAGGGTTTCTATGAGCGCAACCACTGTGAAATTCTGCAGGGTAACGCGCATTTTGTAGATGAACACACCCTGGCGCTGGAGTGCCACGACGGTTCGGTTGAGACGCTCACCGCTGAAAAATTTGTGATCGCCTGCGGATCGCGCCCATATCATCCGGCAGACGTGGACTTCTCTCATCCACGCATTTACGACAGCGACTCCATCCTCAGCCTGCACCACGAGCCACGCCATGTGATCATCTATGGCGCGGGCGTGATTGGCTGTGAATATGCGTCGATCTTCCGCGGCATGGAGGTCAAAGTTGATTTGATCAACACCCGCGACCGGCTGCTGGCGTTCCTCGATCAGGAGATGTCAGATTCCCTCTCCTACCACTTCTGGAACAGTGGCGTGGTGATTCGCCACAACGAAGAGTACGAGAAAATCGAAGGCTGCGACGACGGTGTGATCATGCACCTGAAATCTGGTAAAAAGCTGAAGGCGGACTGCCTGCTGTACGCCAACGGCCGTACCGGCAACACGGATTCATTGCAGCTGGAGAATATCGGGCTTGAAACCGACAGCCGCGGTCAGCTCAAGGTCAACAGCATGTACCAGACTGCGCTGCCGCACGTTTACGCGGTCGGCGACGTTATTGGTTACCCAAGTCTGGCCTCCGCTGCTTACGATCAGGGCCGCATCGCCGCACAGGCGCTGGTGAAAGGTGAAGCGACGGCGCATCTGATCGAGGACATCCCGACGGGCATCTACACCATCCCGGAAATCAGTTCTGTCGGCAAAACCGAGCAGCAGTTGACGGCCATGAAGGTGCCTTACGAGGTGGGTCGTGCCCAGTTTAAACACCTGGCGCGCGCACAAATTGTGGGGATGAGCGTGGGTACGCTGAAGATCCTGTTCCATCGCGAGACGAAAGAGATCCTCGGTATTCACTGCTTTGGTGAACGTGCCGCGGAAATCATTCATATCGGCCAGGCGATCATGGAGCAAAAAGGTGGTGGCAACACCATCGAGTACTTCGTTAACACCACCTTTAACTACCCGACCATGGCGGAAGCCTATCGGGTAGCTGCGCTGAACGGCTTAAACCGCCTGTTTTAACGCGTTGTCGAAATGGCCATCCATTGCACCACGGATGGCCTCTGCCAGCTGCTCATAGCGGCTGCGCAGCGGTGAACCCGGACGATAAACCAGGCCGATCGTGCGACGCGGCTCTGGCTTAATACACGGCAGATAGACCACGCCATCACGCTTACGCTCGCGCGGCACGGCCAGCGCAGGCAGCAGCGTAATGCCACTTCCCGCCGCGACCATGTTACGCAGCGTTTCCAGGCTGGTTGCGCGGAAATGGGTATCTTCATCTGCACCCGCTTCGAAGCAGAAGCCCATCGCCTGATCGCGCAGACAGTGGCCGTCTTCCAGCATCAGCAGCTTTTCTCCGGCCAGATCGGCCATCGGCACGCGATCGCGGTTCGCCCACGGGTGATCTTCATAGATCGCCAGCATCATCGGCTCATCGAACAGCGGTACTTCAATAAACGCTTCACTCTCTTTGACCAGCGCCAGGATCGCGCAGTCGAGCTTGCCGCTGTCTAACTGCGCCAGCAGCTGATGGGTTTGCGCTTCATGCAGGTACATTTCGAGTTTCGGGAACGTCTGGTGCAGCAGCGGAATGATTTGCGGCAACAGATACGGGCCAACGGTTGGGATCAGGCCAATATGCAGCGGGCCGGACATCGCCTCCCCCTGCTGGCTTGCCATTTCCTTGAGCACTTTGACCTCGCGCAGTACGGTGCGCGCCTGATCCACCAGCAGCAGACCTGCCTGCGTGAACAGTACCTTACGACTGGTGCGCTCCAGCAGCATCACGCCCAGCTCATCTTCCAGCTTGCGGATCTGACCGCTCAGCGTTGGCTGGCTGACGTGGCAGGAGTCTGCCGCGCGGCGAAAATGGCGATGCTCAGCTAACGCTACCAGGTATTCAAGATCACGAATATTCATTATTCATCCTCCGTCGCCACGATAGTTCATGGCGATAGATAGCATAGCAACGAACGATTATCCCTATCAAGCATTCTGTTGAATAATACATCACATAGACGAGGCGGCACGTGTTTGACCCAAAACGACCCCGCACCGTCAGCGAGTTTCTCTCAAAACTCGAAAAACTAAAGCCAACGTGAACTTTTGCGGACCCCGTGGTCCGCTTTTTTTTGCGTATAAAAAAGCCCGGCACTAAGCCAGGCTCCGTTTTTCTCCCTCTCCCTGTGGAAGAGGGCCGGGGTGAGGGCACCAGCCCGCACAAATCAAACCAACCGGTTTTTCGCGTCCGCAATCGCCTGCGCTACCTGCTTCGGCGAGACTCCACCTTTCGCTGCACGCTTATCCAGGCAGGATTGCAGGGCCAGAATCGGGTAGACATCATCCCCGATAACCGCGCTGAATTTTTGCAGGTCGGCAAGCGCCAGCTCTTCAAGGGCTTTACCCTGACGAATCGCTTCCACTACCGCTTCACCCACAATATGGTGTGCCTCGCGGAACGGTACGCCTTTCGCCACCAGGTAGTCCGCCAGCTCGGTAGAATTAGCATACCCCTGCTGCGCCGCTTCCTGGCAGCGCGGACGCTTCACCTGAATGCCGTCCAGCACCAGCGCGCCCATATGCAGACAGTCGAGCCAGGTGTCGAGCGCGTCGAACAGCCCCTCTTTGTCTTCCTGCATATCTTTGTTGTACGCCAGCGGCAGCCCTTTCAGGGTCATCATCATGCCGGTCAGCGCGCCCTGCACGCGGCCACATTTCCCGCGGATCAGCTCCAGCGCGTCCGGGTTTTTCTTCTGCGGCATCAGGGATGAGCCGGACGTCACGCGGTCGGACAGCTCGACGAAGCCCGCTTCGCCAGAGTTAAAGAAGATCAGGTCTTCGGCAAAGCGCGACAGGTGCACCATCCCGATAGAGGCATTCGACAGCAGCTCCAGCACGTGGTCACGGTCAGAGACGCTGTCCAGGCTGTTGCGGGTGGCGGAAGCAAAGCCCAGCCAGCCTGCCAGCTGCTCACGGTCGATTTCATAAGCCGTACCGGCCAGCGCGCCGCTGCCCAGCGGGCTGACGTCCAGACGCGTTAAGGTATCCTGTAAACGGCTCTCATCACGCGCCAGCATCTCAACGTAGGCCAGACACCAGTGCGCAAAGGTCACCGGCTGTGCGCGTTGCAGGTGGGTATAACCCGGCATCACCGCATCTTGATTGTTCTGCGCAGTGTCCACCAGCGCGCTCTGCAGCTGACGATTCGCCGCCAGCAGTTCGCCGACGGTCTCTTTACACCACAGCTTCAGGTCGGTCGCCACCTGGTCATTACGGCTACGCCCGGTATGGAGCTTTTTACCCAGCTGGCCGACTTTGTCGATCAGTTTGCCTTCCACCCAACTGTGAATATCTTCGGCATCGCTCTGGAGGATTTGCTGCGGATCCAGACGCACCTCTTCCAGCAGATTATTCAGCGCCTCTTCCAGCTGCTGCTGTTCCTCTGCGGTCAGCACGCCCACGGTCGCCAGCGCTTTGGACCAGGCCACAGAGCCGACAATATCCTGTTCGGCCAGGCGGTAATCGAAGCGCAAAGAGTCATTGAACTGTTTGAACCGCTGATCCGCTGCCTGTGTAAAACGCCCACCCCAAAGTGCCATAACGAATTTCCTTAATGATGATATTTTTGCCCGGTGGCGCTGCGCTTACCGGGCCTACAAAATTCCCGTAGGCCGGATAAGCGAAGCGCCATCCGGCACAGAATCTTAAGCCAGAATACGCGTACCAATCGGCGTACCGTTAAACAGCGCCGGGAGTTGCTCCGCGTGACGCCAGGAGGCGATATCCACCGGGCGGCCCAGCGTGCGGGCCGCATCCAGCGCGGCGTTCACTTTAACGATCATGCCGTCGGTGATAATGCCCTGATCGATCAGCTGTTCGGCTTTTGCGGCGGTCATTTCCGCAATGCGCTGGCCTTTGCCGTCCAGAATGCCGCTCACGTCGGAGAGCAGGATCAGGTCTGCGCCCAGCGTGGCCGCCAGCGCCGTCGCCGCCTGGTCCGCATTGACGTTCATCAGCTCGCCCTCTTCGGTCACGCCGATTGAGCTCACCACCGGCAGAAAACCACCTTCCAGCAGGGTGTTAATCAGCTTAGGCGAACCTGGCTGCGCCAGTCCAACATGGCCAAGCGCTTCGTCGAGCTGGGTCACTTTCACGCTATCGCCATCGCCAAGACAGAGGCCAACGGACGCGATGTGGTGCTTCTTCGCCCACGCCAGCAGCGTTTTGTTCGCCGTCCCCGCCAGCGCACCAGTAATAATGTCAATCTGGTCGGCAGGCGTGACGCGCAGGCCATTTTTCTTAATCACCGGCAGGTTGAGCCCTTTCATCAGCTCGTCCACCACACAGCCGCCGCCGTGGACAATCACCAGCGGACGTTGATGTGATTCACGATAGTTCACCAGCGCGGTAAACAGGCGCTCCAGCGCTTCTTCGCTGTCCAGCAGTACACCACCGAGTTTGATAATTAATGGGTTCATCATCACACCTTAAATAAGAGCCTGCGTTTCAGGGAAGCCGAAACGAATATTTGCACACTGCATTGCCTGTGCGGCAGCGCCTTTGAGTAAGTTATCTTCCGCGGCGACCACAATCAGGTGCTCGCCCTGCACGGCAAAGCCGATGTCGCAGAACGGCAGGCCGACCACGTTTTTTAGCGCTGGTACGCCTTTGTCATACAGACGCACCAGTGGTTTATCCGCATACGCCTGCGTGAAGACTTCGCTCACCTGGTCTTTGGTCACACCCGGCTTCAGGCGGCAGGTAATGGTTTCAAGGATCCCGCGCGGGAAGCTGCCGAGGTGCGGGGTAAAAATCACCTCCGCGCCCAGATGCGTGGTGATTTCAGGGTGATGACGGTGATTGAACACGCCATACGGCTGAAGGCTCACTTCGCAGAAGCTGTTGGAGATAGCGGCCTTGCGCCCGGCGCCGCTCACGCCGCTGGTGGCGTTGATCACCGGCCACTGGTGCAGATCCAGCAGACCGGCGTCGATCAATGGCTTCAGCGAGAGCTGCGCCGCCGTCGGGTAGCAGCCCGGCACGGCAATCAGGTTCGCTTCTTTCAGTTTATCGGCGCTCCACTCCGCCAGGCCGTACACCGCTTTTTCAAGCAGATCCGGATGCTGATGGGTGAAACCGTAATATTTTTCGTAGAACGCGCTGTCGTTTACGCGAAACGCGCCGGAGAGATCGAAGACCACGCAACCGGCTGCCAGAAACTGCGGCGCCAGGTCGTGACTGACCTCGTGTGCGGTGGCTAAAAACACCACGTCAACGCCGTCGGTAAACTCGCTGATGTCAGACATGGCCTGCAAAGGCAAATCAACCACGCCCTTAAGTTGTGGATGCAAATCGGAAATTAACTTTCCGGCATCATTGCTTTGCGCTGACACGGTCAAAGCGGTTATGGTCATATGTGGGTGGCGATTCACGTAGCTTACAAGCTCTGCGCCCGCATAACCGCTAGCGCCTACAATCAGCGTATTCAACATCGGGTTCCTTTATGCTCAACGTTAATGTATTTTTATTCACATTTATTGCATGAATATTGATACTATCACGACCTAAGGTGTGTCAACAATGAAAATGAACTTACCGCCATTTATCGAGATTTACCGCGCCCTGATTGCCACACCGTCCATCAGCGCAACGGAAGAAGCGCTGGATCAAAGCAATGAGTCTTTAATCAATCTGCTGGCGGGTTGGTTTAGCGATCTTGGGTTTAACGTTGAGGTTCAGCCCGTCCCCGGAACACGTCACAAATTTAACCTGCTCGCCAGCACCGGACATGGCGCTGGCGGCCTGCTGCTGGCTGGTCACACTGACACCGTGCCGTTTGACGATGGCCGCTGGACCCGCGATCCGTTCACCCTGACAGAGCACGACAACAAGCTCTACGGTCTCGGCACGGCGGACATGAAAGGCTTCTTTGCTTTTATCCTCGACGCGCTGCGTGACGTGGACGTGACAACGCTGAAAAAGCCGCTCTACATTCTGGCGACCGCCGATGAAGAGACCAGCATGGCGGGCGCACGGTATTTCTCTGAAAACACATCGATTCGCCCGGACTGCGCGATCATCGGTGAACCTACCTCTCTGCAACCGATTCGGGCGCACAAAGGCCATATTTCTACCGCAGTGCGCGTGCTGGGCCAGTCTGGTCACTCCAGCGATCCGGCGCGCGGCGTGAACGCCATTGAGCTGATGCATGACGCGATTGGCCGCATCATGACCCTGCGCGACGATCTGAAAGAGCGCTATCACTACGAGGCGTTCACCGTGCCGTATCCGACGCTGAATCTCGGCAGCCTGCACGGCGGTGATGCGTCCAACCGTATCTGCGCCTGCTGCGAACTGCATATGGATATCCGTCCTCTGCCGGGCATGACGCTGAGCGATCTGGATGGCTTACTGAACGAAGCGCTGGCACCGGTCAGCGAGCGCTGGCCGGGACGTCTGACGGTCTCCGAACTGCATCCGCCGATTCCAGGCTACGAATGCCCGCCTGACCACCAGCTGGTTCAGGTGGTGGAAAAACTGCTCGGGGAGAAAACCGACGTGGTGAACTACTGTACCGAAGCGCCGTTTATTCAGACCCTGTGCCCGACGCTGGTTCTGGGCCCTGGCTCCATCAACCAGGCCCACCAGCCGGACGAATATCTCGAAACCCGCTTCATCAAGCCCACCCGCGAACTCATTACCCAGGTTGTGCATCACTTCTGCTGGCATTAAAACGGCCCCTCACCCTGCCCTCTCCCCAAAGGGGAGAGGGTGTTCAAGTACCCTCTCCCCTTTGGGGAGAGGGTTAGGGTGAGGGGAGTAAATCCCGCGATCTCCGTCACATTCCCATAAGCATCTCTTATCTGACGCAATACGAATTAAATTTCGTAAATTGCCCGCATTTATTCATCTGCTGAACCGTTTTCGCAGCAATTGACGACGGGGGTTTTACGTGGCTTTATAAAGGGAGATGACAAAATAATGTCCAGAAAATTTTCGCCTGGGCATAAACAAAAATGATGGGGTGACTGGGTTTTTATGAACGAACAATATTCCGCGTTGCGTAGTAATGTCAGTATGCTCGGCAAAGTGCTTGGAGATACCATCAAAGATGCGTTGGGGGAGAACATCCTCGACCGTGTTGAAACCATCCGCAAGCTGTCCAAATCTTCCCGCGCCGGTAACGAGGCCAATCGTCAGGAGCTGCTCACCACCTTGCAGAACCTCTCTAATGATGAGCTACTGCCCGTTGCCCGCGCCTTCAGCCAGTTTCTGAACCTGGCAAACACCGCTGAGCAATACCACAGCATTTCGCCAAAAGGCGAAGCGGCCAGCAACCCGGAAGTCATTGCCCGCACCCTTCGTAAACTCAAAGACCAGCCCAACCTCAACGAAGCGACCATCAAAAAAGCGGTGGAATCCCTTTCGCTGGAGCTGGTGCTGACCGCACACCCAACCGAAATCACGCGTCGTACGCTGATCCACAAAATGGTGGAAGTGAACAACTGTCTGAAGCAGTTGGATAACAAAGACATTGCCGACTACGAACGTAACCAGCTTATGCGCCGCCTGCGCCAGCTGATTGCTCAGTCCTGGCACACCGATGAAATTCGTAAGCATCGCCCAAGCCCGGTCGACGAAGCCAAATGGGGCTTTGCGGTGGTGGAAAACAGCCTGTGGGAAGGGGTGCCAAACTACCTGCGCGAGCTTAACGAACAGCTGGAAGAAAATCTGGGCTATCGCCTGCCGGTCGACTTTGTGCCGGTTCGCTTCACTTCCTGGATGGGCGGCGACCGCGACGGCAACCCGAACGTGACGGCGGAAATCACCCGTCACGTCCTGTTGTTGAGCCGCTGGAAAGCAACCGACCTGTTCCTGAAAGATATTCAGGTGCTGATCTCCGAGCTGTCGATGGTAGAAGCGACGCCGGAACTGCGCGCGCTGGCCGGTGAAGAAGGTGCCAGTGAGCCGTACCGTTTCCTGATGAAAAAACTGCGCGGTCAGCTGATGGCCACGCAGGCCTGGCTGGAAGCGCGCCTGAAAGGCCAGCGCCTGCCGAAGCCGGAAGGTCTGCTGAGCCAGAACGAACAGCTCTGGGAACCTCTGTACGCCTGTTATAAATCGCTTCAGGCCTGCGGGATGGGCATCATTGCCAATGGCGAGCTGCTCGACACCCTGCGCCGCGTGAAGTGTTTCGGCGTGCCGCTGGTGCGTATCGACGTCCGTCAGGAAAGCACCCGTCATACCGAAGCGCTGGGCGAGCTGACCCGCTATCTCGGCATTGGCGACTATGAAAGCTGGTCCGAAGCCGACAAACAGGCGTTCCTGATCCGCGAGCTGAACTCCAAGCGCCCGCTGCTGCCGCGCAATTGGGAGCCAAGCAATGACACCCGCGAAGTGCTCAACACCTGTAAAGCGATCGTGGATGCGCCGAAAGGATCGGTGGCCGCCTATGTGATCTCCATGGCGAAGACCCCGTCCGACGTGCTGGGCGTTCACCTTCTGCTGAAAGAAGCGGGCATCGACTACGCTCTGCCGGTAGCACCGCTGTTTGAGACTCTCGACGACCTGAACAACGCCAACGACGTGATGACCCAGTTGCTGAACATCGACTGGTATCGCGGCTTTATTCAGGGCAAGCAGATGGTGATGATTGGCTATTCCGACTCCGCGAAAGATGCGGGCGTGATGGCAGCCTCCTGGGCGCAGTATCAGGCGCAGGATGCGCTAATTAAAACCTGCGAAAAAGCCGGTATTGAACTGACCCTGTTCCACGGACGCGGCGGTTCAATTGGTCGTGGCGGTGCGCCTGCACACGCGGCGCTGCTCTCCCAACCACCAGGAAGCCTGAAAGGCGGACTGCGCGTGACCGAGCAGGGCGAGATGATCCGCTTCAAGTACGGCCTGCCGGAAGTGACCATCAGCAGCCTGTCGCTCTATACCAGTGCGATCCTGGAAGCCAACCTGCTGCCGCCGCCGGAGCCAAAAGAATCCTGGTGCCGGATTATGGACGAGCTGTCTGACATCTCCTGCGATCTGTATCGCGGCTACGTGCGTGAAAACAAAGACTTTGTGCCTTACTTCCGCTCAGCCACGCCTGAGCAGGAGCTGGGTAAACTGCCGCTCGGCTCGCGCCCGGCCAAGCGTCGTCCTACTGGCGGCGTTGAATCCCTGCGCGCCATTCCGTGGATCTTTGCCTGGACGCAAAACCGTCTGATGCTGCCAGCCTGGCTGGGTGCCGGTGCGGCGCTGCAAAAAGTGGTGGAAGACGGTAAGCAGAGCGAACTGGAAACCATGTGCCGCGACTGGCCATTCTTCTCTACCCGTCTGGGCATGCTGGAGATGGTCTTCTCGAAAGCCGACCTGTGGCTGGCGGAATACTACGATCAGCGTCTGGTGAAACCCGAGCTGTGGGCGCTGGGTAAAGAGCTACGCGAGCTGCTGGAAGGCGACATCAAAGTGGTGCTGGATATCGCTAACGACTCCCACCTGATGGAAGACCTGCCGTGGATTGCCGAGTCTATCCAACTGCGTAACATCTACACCGACCCGCTGAACGTTTTACAGGCTGAACTGCTGCACCGTTCGCGTCTGGCGGAAGAGGAAGGTAAAGAGCCGGATCCGCGCGTTGAACAGGCGCTGATGGTGACGATTGCGGGCGTTGCGGCGGGGATGCGTAACACCGGTTGATCGGTTTTGCCGGGTGGCGCTTACGCTTACCCGGCCTACAATAGGCTTTTCGTAGGCCCGGCAAGCGCCAGCGTCGCCGGGCAATACCCTGGTATCCACACCATGCACCACGATATCCCCCACATCCTGAATGACCTGATCAACGGCACCTTGCCGCTGCGTCAGGTGCATTTCCCCCCTTCGGCTAAACCGCTCCCCCGAACGTCACCTTGCCTCGTGCTTAGCTTTGATACGGCCTGCGAAGCGTTATTTTTTTCATCCGGTAATATTCCGCTTCAACCCGCCTTTTCGCTCAACATCAGCTTCGGCAAGCAACAACTGACTCTTCAGCTCGAGCGCGACAACACGCTTTTGCAACAGCAACAGGTTGCCAGATGCGGGCCGCGAGTGGGCGCATTCCTTTTGCAGACGCTCGCTGAATTGCAAATGCAGCCAGACGATCGGGAAACGGCCAGACTGGTGGTATTAAGTTTGCTCAGCCACTGTCGCGATCTGCTGGGCAGCGATATCCATACCGCCAGCCGCAGCCGTGCATTATTTGAAGCGATTCGTCACTACATCGAAGAACATCACGCCTCTGCACTGACCCGTGAATCGGTGGCGCAGGCGTTTTATATTTCACCGAACTACCTTTCTCATCTTTTTCAAAAAACAGGCAGCGTGGGGTTCAACGAATATCTTACGCAAACACGCCTCGAGCACGCGCGTCAGCTTCTTAAAGGCTACGAGTTTAAAATCAAAGATATCGCTGCAAGCTGCGGATTTACGGACAGTAACTACTTTTGCCGTCTCTTTCGCAAGCACACTGAACGTTCCCCTTCCGAATATCGACGCCAGTATCACAGCCAGCTGATCGCCAAAAAGTAGCATTGTGATCGCTCTCTCACTTCGCCAGGGACATTACATTTATCCAGTATTTGGCAAAATTGACCTGTATTCGCCGCGACTGGGTGCGCCGTATCCTTTATTCAACCTTTCTGACTTAAGGAAAAATAATGGAACTGTACCTGGATACCGCCAACGTGGCAGAAGTTGAACGCCTGGCGCGCATTTTTCCCATTGCGGGCGTGACCACCAACCCAAGCATCGTAGCCGCCAGCGGCGAATCTGTCTGGGAGGTGTTGCCGCGCCTGCAGCAGGCTATCGGCCCGGAGGGCAGGCTGTTTGCCCAAACCATGAGCCGCGACGCCGAAGGAATGGTGGCGGAAGCAAAACGGCTGAACAATGCCCTGCCGGACATCGTGGTAAAAATTCCCGTCACTGCACAGGGGCTCATCGCGATTAAAACGCTGAAGAAAGAGGGAATTACCACGCTGGGAACCGCCGTTTACAGCGCCGCTCAGGGGTTACTGGCCGCGCTGGCAGGAGCGAAATATGTCGCACCGTATGTAAACCGCGTCGATGCGCAGGGCGGTGACGGCATTCGCACGGTACAGGAACTGCAATCCCTGCTGGAACAGCATGCGCCAGAGAGCATGGTGCTGGCTGCCAGCTTTAAAACGCCGCGCCAGGCGCTGGATTGCCTGTTGGCAGGATGTGAGGCAATTACGCTTCCCTTAGACGTAGCGCAACAAATGCTCGGCACGCCAGCGGTAGAGTCAGCCATAGAGAAGTTCGAGCAGGACTGGAAAAACGCGTTTGGTAACCTCAACCTCTAAGGGAGATATGTTATGGACCGTATCATTCAATCGCCGGGGAAGTACATCCAGGGCGCTGATGTTCTCACTCGTCTCGGCGACTACCTGAAGCCGCTGGCGGCTCGCTGGCTGGTGGTAGGCGATAAATTTGTGCTGGGTTTTGCCGAAGAAACCCTGCGTCAGAGTTTTAAAAAAGCCGGACTCCATGCCGAAATTGCACCGTTTGGCGGCGAATGTTCGCAAAATGAAATCGATCGCCTGAAAAAACTGGCCGACAGTACCGACTGCCTGGCGGTGCTGGGTATCGGGGGCGGAAAAACGCTGGATACCGCCAAAGCGCTGGCGCACTTTATGGACGTGCCGGTGGCTATTGCCCCGACCATTGCCTCCACCGATGCGCCGTGCAGTGCCCTTTCCGTGATTTATACCGACAGCGGCGAGTTCGATCGCTACCTGATGCTGCCGCACAACCCGAACATGGTGATTGTCGATACCAGGGTGGTGGCGGGCGCACCTGCGCGCCTGCTGGCCGCCGGGATTGGCGATGCCCTGGCAACCTGGTTTGAAGCGCGCGCCTGTTCGCGTAGCGGCGCCACGACCATGGCGGGTGGCAAGTGCACGCAGGCAGCGTTAGCGCTGGCTGAGCTGTGCTACAACACGCTGGTTGAAGAGGGCGAGAAAGCGATGCTGGCGGCGGAACAACACGTGGTGACGCCTGCTCTGGAACGCATTATTGAAGCCAACACCTATCTGAGCGGCGTGGGCTTCGAAAGTGGCGGGCTGGCGGCGGCACACGCCATTCACAATGGCATGACGGCGGTGCCGGATGCGCACCATTTCTACCACGGTGAAAAAGTGGCATTTGGTACGCTGACGCAACTGGTACTGGAGAACGCGCCGGTAGAAGAAATCGAAACCGTTGCGGCGCTGTGCCATAGCGTCGGGCTGCCAATTACGCTGGCGCAGCTGAATATCAAAGAGGATATTCCGGCTAAAATGCGGCTGATCGCGGAGGCGTCCTGTGCCGAAGGGGAAACCATTCACAACATGCCTGGCGGCGTAACGCCGGATCAGGTCTATGCGGCGCTGCTGGTGGCGGACCAGTATGGACAGCGATTCTTGCAGGAGTGGGAGTAATAGAAAAGCCGGGTGGCGCTGCGCTTACCCGGCCTACATGGCACTTTAATTTGTAGGCCGGGTAAGGCGTAGCCGCCACCCGGCACAAGGGTTACTTCACGTCAAACCGATCCAAATCCATCACTCGCGCCCATGCGGCAACGAAGTCGCGGATGAACTTCTCTTGTGCATCGCTGCTGGCGTAAACTTCGGCCAGCGCGCGGAGGACAGCGTTGGAACCGAAGACCAGATCGGCGCGGGTGGCGGTATATTTCACTTCCCCGCTGGCGCGATCGCTACCGGCAAACAGCTCGTTTGAGTCGTCGGTCGCTTTCCACTGGGTGTTCATATCCAGCAGATTGACGAAGAAGTCGTTGCTCAGCACGCCCTCGCGGTTAGTAAACACGCCATTCTTGCTGCCATCGAAGTTTGCACCCAGTACGCGCAAACCGCCGATCAACACCGTCAGTTCCGGCGCGGTCAGGGTCAACTGCTGGGCTTTGTCGATCAGCAGCGACTCCGTGGTGGACACATCCACCTGCGCGCGATAGTTACGGAAACCGTCGGCAATCGGTTCGAGCAGGTTAAACATCTCGATATCCGTCTGATCCTGACGCGCATCCACACGACCTGGAGTGAACGGTACGTTGACGTAAACGCCTGCCGCTTTCGCCGCCTGCTCAACGCCCACGACACCCGCCAGCACAATGATATCGGCCAGTGACGCTTTGTTGGTGGTGCGCTGGATCGCTTCCAGAGCCGGTAATGCCCGCACCGCCGCGGCGTTAACGTCCCAGTCGCGCTGAGGTGCCAGCGCCAGACGCGCGCCGTTAGCGCCGCCACGCTTGTCGCCGCCGCGGAAGGTCGATGCCGACGCCCAGGCCACGGAAACCAGCTCGCTCACGGAGAGACCCGAGGCCGCGATTTCCGCTTTCAGGCTTTCAATATCTTCCTGCGTCGGATGGAACACCGGCTGAGGCAGCGGATCCTGCCAAATCAGATCTTCTTTCGGTACTTCCGGGCCGATGTACCGCGCTTTTGGCCCCATATCGCGGTGGGTCAGCTTGAACCACGCGCGCGCAAAGGCTTCGTTGAAGGCCTGCGGATCGTTCAGGAAACGACGGGAAATTTTCTCGAATTCCGGATCAAAACGCAGCGTCAGGTCGGTGACCAGCATGGTTGGCTTGCGTTTTTTCGACGGGTCGAACGGGTCAGGCATAATTTCCGGCGCATCCACGGCTTCAAACTGAATTGCGCCCGCCGGGCTACGCGTCTGCACCCATTCGTATTTGAACAGGTTCTCGAAGAAATAGTTGCTCCACTGGGTTGGGGTTTGAGACCAGATAACTTCCAGCCCGGAGGTGATGGCGTCAGCGCCAATACCGGTGCCGTGCGTGCTGGCCCAGCCCAGGCCCTGCGCTTCAATAGGCGACGCTTCAGGGTCAGTGCCCACGTGCGTGGCTTCGCCTGCACCGTGCGTTTTACCGAGCGTATGGCCGCCTGCAATAAGCGCAACGGTCTCTTCGTCATTCATGCCCATGTTGCCAAAGGTAGCGCGGATCGCCGCCGCCGCAGACAGCGGTTCACCACTGGCGTTTGGCCCTTCCGGGTTAACGTAAATCAGGCCCATTTCTGTGGCGGCCAGCGGGCGCTTCGCCAGCGCTTCCGGGTCACGGTGAGTCAGCCAGGCTTTTTCATCGCCCCAGTTCACGTCCAGATCCGGTTCCCAGACGTCTTCACGCCCGGCACCGAAACCAAAGGTGCGGAAGCCGGAGTTCTCCAGCGCCACGTTACCCGCGAGGATAAACAGGTCGGCCCAGGAGATTTTTTGTCCGTATTTTTGCTTAATTGGCCACAGCAGACGGCGAGCCTTATCCAGGCTGACGTTATCAGGCCAGGAGTTCAGCGGCGCAAAACGCTGCTGACCGCGACCGGCACCGCCGCGACCATCAACGGAGCGATAGGTACCCGCACCGTGCCAGGCCATACGGATAAACAGGCCCGCATAGCTGCCCCAGTCGGCAGGCCACCACGGTTGTGAGTCGGTTAACAGTGCTTTGAGATCGCCCTTAAGGGCGGAATAGTCGAGCTTACTGAATTCTTTGCGGTAGTCGAAGTCTTCACCCAGAGGGTTTGAACGGCTGGAGTGTTGATTAAGTAAATCGATGCGGAGTTGTTTAGGCCACCACTCTTTGCTGCCGGTACCTGCACCCGCGCTGTGATCGACGCCGCCCTGGTGGAACGGACATTTGCCGGCGGATGCCGCGTTATTGGTCTCGTCTGACATGCTCATCGCTATGCTCCCTTTACAGTGTTACCGTTACGATATACACCACTAGCGATAAGAGATAGTTGAATTAATCCACAGATTCGATAGCTAATACCTTTTAACTTTCTGTTCGAGTAAAAAACCCTCACTTTATGAGGGTTTTTTACTTTATAACGCCGGGCGGACACCCAGCGTATGGCAAATGGCGTAACTCATCTCCGCGCGGTTAAGCGTATAGAAGTGGAAATCCTTCACCCCTTCACGGCTTAAAATCTTCACCATATCCATCGCGATATTGGCCCCCACCAGCTTGCGTGTTTCCGGGTCATCGTCCAAACCTTCGTACATTTTGGACATCCACAGCGGAATGCGCACGTTGGTCATATCCGCGAATTTCTTCGCCTGTTTGAAGTTCGAGACCGGCAGAATGCCAGGGATGATTTCGACATCAATACCCGCCGAGACGCAGCGGTCGCGAAAGCGTAAATAGCTTTCCACATCAAAGAAGAACTGAGTAATCGCGCGGTTAGCACCGGCCTCCACTTTACGCTTCAGGTTGAGCAGATCCGCCTGGGCGCTTTTGGCTTCCGGGTGAACTTCAGGGTAGGCAGCCACGGAGATATCAAAGTCGGCAACGTCTTTCAGCAGGGCAACCAGATCGGTGGCGTACATGTCCGGCTTACCGCTCCCCGGCGGCAGGTCGCCGCGCAGGGCAACGATATGACGAATGCCGTTGTTCCAGTAGTCCTGAGCAATCGCGCGCAGTTCATCAGGGGTGGCGTCGATACAGGTGAGGTGCGGTGCCGCTTCCAGACCGGTTCGGTCTTTAATGCCCTTAATGATGCTGTGCGTGCGGTCACGCTCACCGGAGTTGGCGCCGTAGGTTACGGAGACGAACTTCGGCTTCAGGCTGCTCAGGCGATCGATAGAGCTCCACAGGGTTTGCTCCATTTCACTGGTGCGCGGCGGGAAAAATTCAAAAGAGACGTTAATCTGGCCGTTTACTTCGGCCAGGCTCTGATTCAGGGCTTCCCGCTGGTTGGCGTGAAAAAAGCTCATACCTTACCTCTATCTTTCGCGTGTCATTGTTTGTTATGTTGTGAACTTCTATACGTTTAGACGTCCAGATGTAAAAATGACGGAAAAGCGGGATGACGTCAACAGAAATAATCAACATTAACGGTGAGGTTTGTTCAGGGAAGATGAAGGGGATTCATGATGGGGGGTGAGAAGGCCCCTCACCCCAGCCCTCTCCCCAAAGGGGCGAGGGGGGAAAGACCGCACCGAGCAGTCCCCTCTCCCCTAAGGGGAGAGGGTTAGGGTGAGGGGTTACAGTAGCTTAGCCAGGCGATTAATGTCGGACTGAATGGCTCCGGCGGTCACATCGCGCCCCGCACCCGGGCCACGGATCACCAGCGGGTTATCGCGGTACCAGCGGCTTTCGATGGCGAAGACGTTATCGCACGGCAGCAGCGCCGCCAGCGGATGTTCAGGACGTACCGCCTCCACGCCCACGCGCGCTTTACCGTTCGCCTCGAAGCGCGCCACGTAACGCAGCACCAGGCCCATCTCGTTTGCCGCTTCCAGACGTTGCACCATCTGCTCGTTCAGCTCGTCGCCGTTCTCAAAGAAGTGATCGACAGATCCTTCCTCGCAGCCCGCAGGCACCAGAGACTCAACGCGAACCTGGCCAGGCTCAATGTCGTAGCCCGCTTCACGCGCCAGGATCACCAGCTTGCGCATCACGTCTTTACCGGCAAGGTCGACGCGCGGATCCGGCTCGGTTAAGCCCTGCTGCCACGCCTGATCCACCAGGTCGGTGAACGGCACGGTACCGTCAAATTGCAGGAACAGCCAGGAGAGCGTGCCGGAGAAGATCCCGCTCAGCGCCAGAATGCTGTCGCCGCTATCAATCAGATCGCGCACGGTATGGTTAACCGGCAGACCTGCGCCAACGGTGGCGTTATACAGCCAGTGACGACCCGTTTTTTCGAACGCGTCGTGGATCTGGCGATATTTATCAGTGCTGCTCGCGCCTGCCAGCTTGTTGGCGCTGATGACGTGGAACCCGTGGCTGGCAAAATCCAGATACTGATCGGCCAGTTGCTCGCTGGCGGTAACGTCCAGCACCACCAGATCGTCGTACGGGTGCGCGCGCATCCACAGGAACAGCGACTCTTCGTCCTGCTCAACCGCTTCATCGTTAAAGAAGGCCAGCGCCCGACTGGCGTCCAGCCCTTCGTAGTTCAACAGGCTGCGGCGGCTGTCCACCACGCCTGCCAGAATAAACTCAAATCCGGTACGCGCCGAAAGCGTGACCTGCTCGCGGGCGAACAGCTCCAGCCAGCGGGAACCGATGTTCCCTTTCCCGAACAGTACCAGGCCGATGCGTTTTTCCGCACGGAACAGGGAGGTGTGCAGGCCCTGAATCAGGCTTTCGGTTGGCCCCTTGCGCAGAACGGCAACCAGGCTGATGCCCTCTTCCGACTGCCAGGTGAACTCCACCGGCTGCCCTTTCAGCTGCTGCCAGAAGCGGTGGCAGTGCAGCGGGTTACGGGTGACGCCCGCGCCCACCATTGCCACCAGCGCCAGTCCCTGACGCAGGCGAAGCTCGCCCGGCAGTCCCGCTTCATCCAGAATCTTCAGGGCGCTGTCCACCACTTCAGCGGTATAGCAGAACTGCAACAGCTGGCGATCGTTATGCACGCCAACGGCCAGCGGACGCACCTGGGCACGTTTCAGGATGGTGTCGATATCTTTGTGCGCCAGTTTGAAATCCTGGCCCGCAGGCACCTGGAACTCAATCAGGCAGATGTCATCGTGGCTGGTGACAATGCGCGCGCCCGTACCGGATGCCAGCACGCGCTCGATGCGAGTGGAACCCTGATCCGGCGTGTAGCTACAGCGTAGTTGCAGGTCGATGTCGCTGCCGGAAACCGGCTGTAGCGTGCGCGCGTGCAGCACTGGTGCCGCCAGACGCGCCAGCTCGCTCGCTTCGTCGAGACGCAGCAGCGGCAGCAGGCAGGCATCTTTTACTTTGCGCGGGTCCGCGCTGTAGACACCGGCCACGTCGCTCCAGATGGTGACGCGGGACACGCCCGCCAGGGCGCCAATCTGCGTTGCCGAGTAGTCAGAGCCGTTACGGCCCAGCAGTACGGTTTCACCTGCGTTGCTGCGACTGATAAAGCCGGTCACCACAATACGTTTACCCGGATGTTGCACCAGCAGCTGTTGCAGCAGCGGGTAGGACAACCCTTCGTCTACCTGCGGCTGTGCGGCGCGTTCGGCACGCAGGAAATCACGCGCGTCGAGCCAGGCGGCTTCCACGCCAAGATGTTGCAGCACGGCGGCCATCAGGCGTGCAGACCACACTTCACCATGGCCAACCACTTCCGCATACACCGCATCGGTAATGCCGCTGTCCAGCAGAGCTGCCAGACGCTCAAGGTCGTGAGTAAAGGCGCTTATCAGTCCGTCCGCCACGTCTGCAGGCAGCAAACCGGCAATCAGTTCACTCTGGTAACGACGTAAGGACTGTTGCACCTGATGCGCAGAGAGGCGATCGGTCTGGCTCAGTTTCAGCCAGCTAATCAGCTGGTTGGTGGTGCTGCCCGCCGCAGAGACAACCATCATGTCCCCCGGCTGTGAATATTCGGTCATGATCCCTGCGACACGCAGATAACATTTCACATCAGCAAGACTACTACCACCAAACTTGTGCAGCTGACGACCCTTCGCCCCTGCCTGCGCTATCACACTCATGATTACCCCTTGGCTGCGACCCGGAAGCCATTTTCCAGATCGGCAATTAAATCTTCAGAATCTTCAATACCGGTCGAGATACGCAGCAGCGTATCGGAAATCCCGGCGGCGGCACGTGCTTCGGGTGCCATACCTGCGTGCGTCATGGTTGCGGCGTGGGAGATCAAGCTTTCAACTCCCCCTAAGGATTCCGCCAGCGTAAACAATGACAACCCGCTCAGGAAGCGACGCAGCGTTTGCTCGTCACCGTCCAGTTCAAAACTTAACATCGCGCCAAATCCTTTCTGTTGGCGCGCGGCAATCTCGTGCCCCTGGTTTTCCGGCAGCGACGGGTGATAAAGCTTCTTCACCAGCGGCTGGGTTTTCAGGAAATCCACGATCGCCTGGGCATTACGCTGCGCCACGTCCATACGCGGTGACAGGGTGCGGATACCACGCAGCAGCAAATAGCTGTCGAACGCGCCCGCGGTGACGCCAATGTTATTGGCCCACCATGCCAGTTCAGTGACAACATCAGGATCTTTGGCAATCACCACACCCGCTACCACGTCAGAATGGCCGTTCAGATATTTCGTGCATGAATGCAACACCAGATCGGCACCCAGTGCCAGTGGGTTCTGAAGGGCCGGACTGAGGAACGTATTATCCACTACACTTATCGCTCCCGCATCCCTTGCGAGCTGACAAATTTTCGCAATATCGACTACGCGCAACAATGGATTGCTTGGACTTTCCACCAGAACCAGCTTCGGCTGTTCGGCTAACGCCTGTTTCAGCGCCTGTTCGTCGTTTTGATCGACAAACAACACGCGGTAGCAGCCACGTTTCGCCAGGCTATCAAACAGACGATAGCTGCCGCCGTAGCAGTCGTGCGGCGCCACCAGCAAATCGCCAGGTTTCAGGAACACCGTGGTCACCAGATGAATGGCAGACATGCCGGTATTGGTTAATACCGCACCTGCGCCGCCTTCCAGTTCCGCCAGCGCGCGCTGGGTAACGTCACGCGTAGGATTGCCGCGACGCGAGTAGTCATGCGCGCGAGGTTCATTAAATCCGGTGAAATTATAGGTGCTGGAGAGATGAATTGGCGGGACAACGCAGCCGTACTGCTCGTCATCATTCAATCCGCTACGCACTGCGATGGTGGCCTGTTTACGCGTCATGGTGAGGCTTCCTGGCGAATGAGGTGAAAAGTCAGGCACCAGAGTAAACATTGAAAGTATGGACGTCAATACATCTGGACATCTAAACTTCTTTGCGTATAGATTGAGCAATGCGCAAATAGCCGTTAAAATTATATGCTTTAGGACACGCTACAGCGGCAATATCCGTGCCTCGGTATCGTCTCTACGGTAAACTACGCAAGATTACGGTTCAAAACTGATGGTTACCGGTTTTGCACCTTTAGATTAATGACTGAGAGGATTAAAGGTATCTCATGGCTGAATGGAGCGGCGAATATATCAGCCCATACGCTGAGCACGGTAAGAAGAGTGAGCAAGTCAAGAAAATCACGGTGTCCATTCCTCTGAAGGTGTTGAAGATCCTCACCGATGAACGTACGCGTCGTCAGGTGAACAACCTGCGTCACGCCACTAACAGCGAACTGCTGTGCGAAGCGTTCCTGCATGCGTTTACCGGCCAACCGTTGCCGAACGATGACGATCTGCGCAAAGAGCGCAGTGACGAAATTCCAGAAGAGGCGAAGGTGATCATGCGTGAACTGGGTATCGACCCGGATACGTGGGAATACTGATAAGCGGATACAAAAAAGGCACCTTGCGGTGCCTTTTTTTCGGGAAACTTATTTAGCGCCCGGGATGCTGAAACGCTTGTTGAAGCGGTCAACACGGCCACCGGTTGCAACATCACGCTGCTTACCAGTGTAGAACGGGTGGCATTTGCCGCACACGTCCAGGTTCAGATCGTGACCCACGGTAGAGCGGATCTGGATAGAGTTACCGCAAGAGCAGTTTGCAGTAATCATTTCGTATTTCGGGTGAATATCTTTTTTCATGGGAGAACCTCAGTTAAGGCCGCGTCGCTCTTCCAGCCCTAACGCCAGACACCACGCGATGTTGAATGTAAGTTCTTTGGCGTAAAGTACACCAAAGGCGGCGAATCATACAGAATTTAACCAACGTATGCAAACTGATCCGCACGCCGCTTTCACTAATGTGTATACTAACGCGCCACTTTTCAAGTCAGGAAGATTCGATGCCCGTCGCTCACGTTGCCCTGCCCGTTCCGCTTCCCCGCACCTTTGACTACCTGCTGCCCGACAGCATGAGCGCCAAAGCGGGCTGTCGCGTGACCGTGCCGTTCGGTAAACAGCAGCGCGTGGGGATCGTCGTCTCCGTCAGCGATAAAAGCGAGCTGCCGCTTACCGAGCTGAAATCGATCGTTGAAGTGCTGGATGATGAACCTGTTTACTCTCACAGCACCTGGCGACTGCTGCTGTGGGCGGCAGATTATTATCACCATCCTATTGGCGACGTATTGTTCCACGCCCTGCCGATTATGCTGCGTCAGGGTAAGCGCGCCAGCCATGCGCCAATGTGGTACTGGTTTGCCACCGAGCAGGGTCAGGCGGTCGACATTAACAGCCTGAAGCGCTCGCAAAAACAACAGCAGGCGTTGGCCGCGCTACGCCAGGGGAAAATCTGGCGCCATCAGGTCGACGAGCTCGAGGTGAGCGAAACCGCGTTGCAGGCATTAAGGAAGAAAGGGCTGAGCGAGCTGGCCAGCGAAGCACCTGCCCTTCACGACTGGCGCGACGGCTTTTCCGTCTCGGGCGATCGCCTGCGTCTGAATACCGAGCAGGCCACCGCCGTGGGCGCGATTCACAGCGCCGCCGATCGTTTCTCCGCCTGGCTGCTGGCGGGCGTCACCGGCTCCGGTAAAACCGAAGTGTATCTGAGCGTACTGGAAAATGTGCTCGCACAGGGCAAACAGGCGCTGGTAATGGTGCCGGAAATCGGCCTGACGCCGCAAACCATCGCCCGTTTCCGTGAACGCTTTAATGCGCCCGTTGAGGTTCTGCACTCCGGCCTAAACGACAGCGAGCGCCTCAGCGCCTGGCTGAAAGCGAAAAACGGCGAAGCGGCGATTGTGATTGGCACCCGTTCCTCACTCTTTACGCCGTTTAAAAATCTCGGCGTTATCGTGATCGATGAAGAGCATGACAGCTCCTATAAACAGCAGGAAGGCTGGCGCTATCACGCCCGCGACTTAGCCGTGTACCGCGCCCACAGCGAGCAAATCCCCATTATTCTGGGGTCCGCCACCCCCGCGCTTGAAACGCTGCACAACGTTCGCCAGCGTAAATACCACATGCTGCGCCTGACGCGCCGCGCGGGGAATGCCCGTCCGGCCATTCAGCATGTGCTGGATCTGAAAGGCCAGCAGGTGCAGGCCGGGTTAGCGCCTGCGCTGATTAGCCGCATGCGCCAACATTTGCAGGCGGGCAACCAGGTGATCCTGTTTCTGAACCGCCGCGGCTTCGCGCCTGCGTTGCTGTGCCACGACTGCGGCTGGATTGCCGAGTGCCCGCGCTGCGATCACTACTACACCTTCCACCAGGCTCAGCGCCATTTACGCTGCCACCACTGCGACAGCCAGCGTCCGGTACCCCGTCAGTGCCCGTCCTGCGGCTCAACGCACATCGTGCCGGTGGGTCTGGGGACGGAGCAGCTCGAACAGGCGCTGGCGCCGTTCTTCCCTGATGTGCCCATTTCGCGTATCGACAGGGATACCACCAGCCGCAAAGGGGCACTGGAGCAGCAGCTGGCGGAAGTGCATCGCGGCGGCGCGCGCATCCTGATTGGCACTCAAATGCTGGCGAAAGGGCATCACTTCCCGGACGTGACGCTGGTCGCCCTGCTGGACGTCGACGGCGCGCTGTTCTCCGCGGATTTTCGCTCCGCCGAGCGTTTCGCACAGCTTTATACCCAGGTTGCTGGTCGCGCCGGTCGAGCGGGTAAGCAGGGCGAAGTAGTGCTGCAAACGCACCATCCTGAGCACCCGCTGCTGCAAACGCTGCTGCACAAAGGCTATGACGCCTTCGCGGACCAGGCGCTGGCCGAACGTCAGACGATGCAGCTTCCTCCGTGGACCAGCCACGTCATCATCCGTGCGGAAGATCATAACAACCAGCAGGCGCCGCTATTCCTGCAACAGCTGAGAAATCTCCTGCAGGCCAGCCCACTGGTGGATAATCAGCTGTGGATTTTAGGCCCGGTACCCGCGCTCGCCCCGAAACGCGGCGGCCGTTTCCGCTGGCAACTCTTACTTCAGCACCCTTCGCGTATCCGTTTACAGCAGATCGTCAGCGGCACGCTGGCGCTGATTAATACCCTGCCGGAAGCGCGAAAAGTGAAGTGGGTTCTGGACGTCGATCCGATTGAAGGCTGAAGACGGATCGAAAAATTTAATGCGCCTCACACTTTTTATGAAAATTCTGTAACCGATTCCATTAACTATCTGTAAAAATGGTGCGGTCCGCAGTTCGGTGTTCAGGCGAGGAGAAGACGTTGAAGTCCAGGAAAGAGGTTGCCTCGGCGACCATGAAAGACGTTGCCGAGAAAGCACAAGTCTCAACAGCAACCGTGTCCCGCGCATTGATGAACCCTGACAAAGTCTCCCAGGCGACCCGAAACCGGGTTGAAAAGGCGGCGCTTGAGGTCGGTTATTTCCCGCAAGCCATGGGGCGCAACGTTAAACGCAACGAATCCCGCACCATCCTGGTGATCGTGCCGGACATCTGCGATCCCTTCTTCAGCGAAATCATCCGCGGCATTGAGGTCACGGCCGCCGCCCAGGGCTATCTGGTGCTGATTGGTGATTGTGCCCACCAGAACCAGCAGGAAAAAACGTTCATCGACCTGATCATCACCAAGCAGATTGATGGCATGCTGCTGCTTGGCTCACGCCTGCCGTTTGATGCCAGCATTGAAGAACAGCGCAATTTACCGCCAATGGTCATGGCGAACGAATTCGCGCCGGAGCTGGAGCTGCCGACCGTTCATATCGATAACCTCACCGCCGCGTTCAACGCCGTGAACTATCTTCAGGAGCTGGGGCATAAGCGTATCGGTTGTATTGCCGGACCAGAAGAGATGCCGCTGTGTCATTACCGGTTGCAGGGCTACGTTCAGGCGCTTCGCCGTACCGGGGCTGTTGTCGATCCGCACTACATTGCGCGCGGTGATTTCACCTTTGAAGCGGGCGGGCAGGCGCTGGAAAAATTGCTTGCCTTGCCAGAACCGCCTACCGCGGTCTTCTGCCACAGCGACGTGATGGCGCTGGGGGCGTTATCCTACGCCAAACGTCACGGCCTGCGCGTGCCAAAGGACCTGTCGATAATCGGTTTTGATAATATTTCGCTTTCGGAGTTTTGCGATCCGCCGCTTTCGACTGTTTCGCAGCCGCGGTATGACATTGGCCGGGAAGCGATGCTGCTTTTGCTGGATCAGTTGCACGGTCAAACAGTTAGCAGTGGGTCACGACTACTGGATTGTGAGCTGATTGTGCGCGGCTCTACCCAGGCATTAACTTAAAGTAAATACCTTTCGACACCCTTATCTGGTCAAAGCCCCGTCGCTTAAGTAACATGGCGGGCTGACGAACGAATAAATACAGCGAAACGATAGTGGCACAACGAGATTATGTACGTCGCGGCCAGCCGGCACCTTCGCGACGCAAAAAGAGTAGTTCAAAAAGCAAGCAACGTAGCCTGTCTGCTGTCTCCCCAGCCATGGTCGCCATTGCTGCGGCTGTGCTGGTGGCCTTTATTGGCGGCCTCTACTTCATTACGCATCATAAAAAAGAAGAGTCTGAAGCCCTTCAGGGTAACAAGGTCGTCGGCAACGGCCTTCCTCCGAAGCCTGAAGAGCGCTGGCGCTACATTAAAGAGCTGGAAAGCCGCCAGCCTGGCGTACGTGCGCCTACCGAGCCTTCTGCCGGGGGTGAAGTGAAGAATGCCGATCAGCTGACGGACGAACAGCGCCAGTTGCTCGCTCAGATGCAGGCGGACATGCGCCAGCAGCCTACGCAGCTGAACGAAGTACCGTGGAACGAACAAACCCCGGCGCAGCGTCAGCAAACGTTGCAGCGCCAGCGTCAGGCACAGCAGCAAACGCAACAGCAGCAGTGGACGCAGACGCAGCCGGTACAACAGCCGCGTACACAACCGCAGCAGCAGACGCGTACCGTACAAACGCAGCCTGTTCAGCAGCAGCCGAAAGCCCAGCCGCAGAAGCAAACAGCACAGCCGTATCAGGATCTGTTGCAGACGCCTGCACATACCACTGCGCAACAGCCAAAAACGCAGCAGGCTGCGCCGGTCACTAAAGAGACCGAGGCACCAAAGCAGACGGCTGAGAAAAAAGATGAACGCCGCTGGATGGTTCAGTGCGGTTCGTTTAAAGGCGCTGAGCAGGCAGAAACGGTGCGAGCTCAGCTGGCATTTGAAGGATTTGACTCACGCATTACCACCAATAACGGCTGGAATCGCGTGGTGATTGGACCGGTCAAAGGCAAAGAAAACGCAGACGGCACCATTTCCCGTTTGAAAGTGGCTGGCCACACAAACTGCATTCGACTCGCCTCCGGGGGTTGAAACCCCCAAAATCCCCCCCATCTATCATTTAATTCAGCCCTGAGCACAGGCTCAGGGCTTCTGTTTCCCGAATCTGTAACCAGGGGGTCTGCTCGTGACAACAATAGTAAGTGTACGCCGTAACGGCCAGGTGGTAATTGCCGGTGATGGCCAGGCCACGCTGGGTAATACCGTCATGAAAGGCAACGTGAAGAAAGTACGTCGTCTTTATAACGACAAAGTGATCGCCGGTTTCGCAGGCGGCACGGCTGATGCCTTCACGCTGTTTGAACTGTTTGAACGCAAACTGGAAATGCATCAGGGTCATCTGGTGAAAGCCGCCGTTGAGCTGGCAAAAGACTGGCGTACCGACCGCATGCTGCGCAAGCTCGAAGCACTGCTGGCCGTGGCTGACGAAAACGCCTCGCTGATCATCACCGGTAACGGCGACGTGGTTCAGCCTGAAAACGACCTGATTGCCATCGGCTCTGGCGGCCCGTACGCCCAGGCCGCAGCCCGTGCGCTGTTGGAAAATACCGACATGAACGCGCGCGATATCGCGGTGAAAGCGTTGGATATTGCAGGTGATATCTGCATCTATACCAACCACAATCACACCATCGAAGAATTGACCTCCAAAGCGTAAGGATCGCCCATGTCTGAAATGACCCCACGCGAAATTGTCAGCGAACTGAACAAACACATTATCGGCCAGGACAACGCCAAGCGCTCCGTGGCTATCGCACTACGTAACCGCTGGCGTCGCATGCAGCTCGACGAAGAGCTCCGCCATGAAGTGACGCCAAAAAATATTCTGATGATCGGCCCGACCGGGGTGGGTAAAACCGAAATCGCCCGTCGTCTGGCCAAACTGGCTAACGCGCCGTTCATCAAAGTTGAAGCCACCAAGTTCACCGAAGTGGGCTATGTGGGTAAAGAAGTGGACTCCATCATCCGCGACCTGACCGATTCAGCGATTAAGATGGTGCGTGTCCAGGCGATTGAGAAAAACCGCTATCGCGCCGAAGAGATGGCCGAAGAGCGTATTCTCGACGTGCTGATCCCACCGGCAAAAAATAACTGGGGACAGGCTGAACAGCAGCCTGAACCTTCTGCTGCGCGTCAGGCATTCCGCAAAAAACTGCGCGAAGGCGAGCTGGACGACAAAGAGATTGAGATCGATCTCGCTGCCGCGCCAATGGGCGTGGAAATCATGGCCCCTCCGGGCATGGAAGAGATGACCAGCCAGTTGCAGTCCATGTTCCAGAACCTGGGCGGGCAGAAACAGAAAGCGCGTAAGCTGAAAATCAAAGACGCGATGAAGCTGCTGATTGAAGAAGAAGCCGCGAAGCTGGTTAACCCGGAAGAGCTGAAACAGGACGCTATCGACGCGGTTGAGCAGCACGGTATCGTGTTTATCGACGAAATCGACAAAATCTGTAAGCGCGGCGGCAACAGCTCCGGCCCGGATGTTTCCCGCGAAGGCGTTCAGCGCGACCTGCTGCCGCTGGTGGAAGGTTGCACCGTCTCTACCAAGCACGGCATGGTGAAAACTGACCACATTCTGTTTATCGCGTCAGGTGCGTTTCAGGTTGCCAGCCCATCCGATCTCATTCCGGAACTGCAGGGTCGTCTGCCAATCCGCGTTGAGCTGCAGGCGCTGACCACTGAAGATTTCGAACGTATCCTGACTGAGCCAAACGCTTCTGTGACCGTACAGTACAAAGCGTTGATGGCGACCGAAGGCGTGAATATCGAGTTCACCGACGATGGGATCAAACGCATCGCTCAGGCCGCATGGCAGGTCAACGAAACCACCGAAAACATCGGTGCGCGTCGTCTGCACACCGTGCTGGAACGCCTGGTGGAAGATATCTCTTACGATGCGAGCGACCTTAACGGTCAAACCATTACCATTGACGCAGAGTATGTGGGCAAACACCTGGATGCGTTAGTGGCAGATGAAGATCTGAGCCGTTTTATTCTATAATCGCGTTCAATGCATTTTCATCACTGTTGATGGGGGCTATGGCCCCCATTTTTATTGGCTAAATAACTATGACTGATATCAGCCGTACGCAGGCGTGGCTCGAAAGTCTGCGTCCAAAAACGCTTCCTCTGGCTTTTGCCGCCATTATCGTCGGTACCGCACTTGCCTGGTGGCAGGGGCATTTCGATCCCCTGGTGGCTGGTCTGGCGCTTGTCACCGCCGGGCTACTGCAAATCCTCTCTAATCTCGCCAATGATTACGGCGATGCGGTAAAAGGCAGCGATAAACCTGATCGTATCGGGCCGCTGCGCGGGATGCAAAAAGGGGTAATTACCCACGCACAGATGAAGCGGGCGCTGATTATCACCGTGGTGTTGATTTGCCTGTCCGGCCTGGCGCTGGTGACGGTCGCCTCGAAAACCACCAGCGATTTCATTGGCTTCCTGGTGCTGGGCTTGCTCGCCATTATTGCAGCAATTACCTATACCGTCGGGACGCGTCCTTACGGGTATATTGGTCTGGGCGACATCTCCGTACTGGTGTTCTTCGGCTGGCTGAGCGTCATGGGAAGCTGGTACTTGCAGGCGCATACGGTGATCCCCGCCCTGTTCCTGCCCGCGACCGCCTGCGGTCTGCTGGCGACGGCGGTGCTGAATATCAATAACCTGCGCGACATCGACAGCGACCGTGAGAACGGTAAGAACACGCTGGCCGTGCGTCTGGGCCCGGTGAATGCCCGCCGCTATCACGCCTGCCTGCTCATCGGCGCGCTGGTCTGCCTGGCACTGTTCAATCTGATCTCTCTGCACAGCCTGTGGGGCTGGCTGTTTGTGCTCGCCGCACCGCTGCTGGTTAAGCAGGCCCGCTATGTCATGCGTGAACTCAGCCCGGCTGCCATGCCGCCGATGCTGGAGCGCACGGTAAAAGGCGCGTTGCTGACTAACCTGCTGTTCGTCATCGGGATTGTCTTAAGCCAGACGCTGAGTTAGCTGACAAATATCAATTAACAATTGATGATTTTGCCAACAAGGCATTTCGCACGATATACTGAACACATTCGCAGCAACAGAGCGTTAAACCTATGAAATACGATACCTCCGAGCTTTGTGACATCTACCAGGAAGATGTCAACGTCGTTGAACCCCTGTTCTCCAACTTTGGCGGACGGTCGTCGTTTGGCGGGCAAATCATCACGGTGAAATGTTTCGAGGACAACGGGTTGCTGTACGATCTGCTCGAAGAGAACGGCCGTGGCCGCGTTCTGGTGGTCGACGGCGGCGGTTCCGTGCGCCGTGCATTGATTGATGCTGAACTGGCGGGAATTGCCGTCCAGAACGAGTGGGAAGGCATTGTGGTGTACGGTTCCGTGCGTCAGGTGGACGATCTCGAAGACATGGATATCGGGATTCAGGCCATCGCGGCCATACCGGTAGGCGCAGCGGGCGACGGCATCGGCGAAAGCGACGTGCGCGTCAATTTCGGCGGCGTGACCTTCTTCTCGGGCGACCACCTTTATGCTGACAATACCGGCATTATCCTTTCTGAGGATGCGCTGGATATTGAGTAGTTAATCGGTAAGCGAGATGCATAAAAAAACCGCCAACAGCAATGTGGCGGTTTTTTTGTCCCTCGGGATTCGCGGTCCGTTGGGTGATATTGCAACCTTTAACCAGGATTTTTATCTTACCCTGATTCATTCCTCAGGTAACCCCTGTCGACCCTTTATGAATTCCTAATTATGTGTGGGAACCTTAACTCCGCAGGTGTTGCTCATTATGATGCTGTGTCCCTTTCCGCCATCTCGCAAATGGGCGCCGGTCCAGGGAAAGGTGTATTCACAACCGTAAAGCAACCTTTAACCGGGCTTGTGTCCACCGACTTATCACCGGTGGTGAACGGTGGAGCGGTAAGCAGCAGGGACCGCATAATGAAACGCTATTTATGTATCGCGTTCATTGTCGCCAGCGTACTCGTTGTAAAGAGTGATGAACCGAGTGGGTTTGTTGCTTATGCTATGACAGCGCAGGACAAGTAGCGTTAAGGCCGCCTCTGGCGGCCTTTTTTATGGTTGAAATCCGTGAGCAATAACCATAAAAAAGCCGGGTGGCGGCTTCGCCTTACCCGGCCTACTCAATTCATTCCCAAAGGAAATCAGACTTCTTCCATACGTCCCAGCAGTGCCTGCAGGCGATCCTGCCAGCCGTTCTGCTGTTCGCGCAGCTGGTTGTTTTCGCGCTCCAGTTCTTCACGGCTGTGCTGAGCATTCTGAACTTCCTGGGACAGGGAGTTGTTTTTCTCTTTCAGCTCTTCAATTTCCATCTGCAGCAGGGTGATGGTGTCGATCGCCTGCTGTACTTTCGATTCCAGTTTCTCAAACACTTCTAAAGACATGATGCTACCTCTCCTGAATTGCAAGGCGACGCTTTAACGTAAACGCGCACGACATATACCGTCGATTGTATGGAGCGCGGCGCTCTGTGTCCAGCGACACACCGCGCAGATCGCGGTTTGCAACACTTTTAGGTCTGGTCCTGGTGCGTTCGCGGCATATACCCCTAAATTGTTAACTCTTTAGTTAATGAAATGATTCAGCTCACATTATACCTTTGATGCAAAAACGCGCTTTATGGCGCGAAAACGCTCATTTTATTGACGCAGACCACACATTTTGATTTCGATATTTCTCGTTTGTGCTCGTTAACGATAAATTAACACTATGTCTACAGGGCATCGTGGCTGTCACGGGCGGTCACGCAAACAATAAACATTACTCTTTTGCAGGATTCCGATTATGAGTCAGACATCAACCTTAAAAGGCCAGTGCATTGCCGAGTTCCTGGGTACCGGGTTGTTGATATTCTTCGGAGTAGGCTGTGTCGCTGCACTGAAAGTGGCAGGTGCCAGTTTTGGTCAGTGGGAAATCAGTATTATCTGGGGTTTGGGCGTGGCGATGGCCATCTACCTGACCGCAGGGGTTTCCGGCGCACATCTTAACCCGGCGGTGACCATCGCGTTGTGGCTATTCGCGTGCTTTGACGGACGCAAAGTTGTCCCTTTCATCATTTCACAATTTGCCGGCGCCTTTTGCGCAGCGGCGTTAGTTTACGGGCTTTATTACAATCTTTTCACCGACTTCGAACAGACGCATCATATGGTGCGTGGCAGTGTCGAAAGTCTGGATCTGGCAGGCATTTTCTCAACGTATCCGAATCCGCATATTAATTTTGTGCAGGCGTTCGCAGTTGAAATGGTGATTACCGCTATTCTGATGGGCGTCATTATGGCGCTGGGCGACGACGGAAACGGCATTCCGCGCGGCCCGCTGGCACCACTTTTGATTGGCCTTCTGATTGCGGTAATTGGCGCATCAATGGGTCCGCTGACCGGCTTTGCGATGAATCCGGCGCGTGACCTGGGTCCAAAAACCTTCGCCTTCTTTGCAGGATGGGGCGATGTCGCCTTTACCGGCGGCAAAGACATTCCTTACTTCCTGGTTCCGCTGTTCGGGCCAATCGTAGGGGCGGCGCTGGGCGCATTCGGCTATCGCAAATTAATTGGTCGCCACTTACCGTGCGACACCTGTGTGGAAGAGGAAAAAGAGTCGACTTCCACCACACAACAAAAAGCTTCGCTGTAATCTGACTACGGGACACATACCATGACCGAAAAAAAATATATCGTTGCGCTCGACCAGGGCACTACCAGCTCCCGCGCTGTCGTAATGGATCATGACGCGAACATTGTCAGCGTGTCTCAACGCGAATTTGAGCAAATCTATCCGCGTCCAGGCTGGGTTGAACACGACCCGATGGAGATCTGGGCGTCACAAAGCTCCACGCTGGTGGAAGTGCTGGCGAAAGCCGACATCAGTTCTGACGAGATTGCCGCTATCGGTATCACCAACCAGCGTGAAACCACCGTTGTCTGGGAGCGCGAAACCGGTAAGCCCATCTACAACGCCATTGTCTGGCAGTGCCGCCGCACCTCAGAGATCTGCGAAAAACTGAAGCGCGACGGAATGGAAGAGTACGTGCGCAGTACAACCGGTCTGGTCATTGACCCGTATTTCTCCGGCACCAAAGTGAAGTGGATCCTCGATCACGTGGAAGGTTCACGCGAGCGTGCACGACGCGGCGAGCTGCTGTTTGGCACCGTCGATACCTGGCTTATCTGGAAGATGACTCAGGGACGCGTTCACGTCACCGACTACACCAACGCCTCGCGCACCATGCTGTTCAACATCAACACTCTGGAGTGGGATGACAAGATGCTGGACGCGCTGGACATTCCGCGTGCGATGCTGCCAGACGTGCGCAAATCTTCAGAAGTATACGGCCAGACCAACATCGGCGGTAAAGGCGGCACCCGTATTCCTATCGCCGGTATTGCCGGTGACCAGCAGGCGGCGCTGTTCGGCCAGCTGTGCGTCAAGGAAGGGATGGCGAAGAACACTTACGGCACCGGCTGCTTTATGCTCATGAACACCGGCGAGAAAGCGGTGAAATCAGAAAACGGTCTGCTGACCACCATCGCCTGCGGCCCACGCGGTGAAGTGAACTATGCCCTGGAAGGGGCGGTATTCATGGCGGGCGCCTCCATTCAGTGGCTGCGCGACGAGATGAAGCTGATCAGCGATGCGTTTGACTCCGAATACTTCGCGACCAAAGTGAAAGACACCAACGGCGTATACGTGGTGCCAGCGTTTACCGGTCTGGGCGCACCGTACTGGGATCCGTACGCCCGCGGCGCGATTTTCGGCCTGACGCGCGGTGTGAACTCAAACCACATTATTCGTGCGACCCTGGAATCCATCGCCTACCAGACGCGCGACGTGCTGGAAGCGATGCAGGCGGACTCCGGCATTCGTCTGCACGCCCTGCGCGTGGACGGCGGTGCGGTAGCCAACAACTTCCTGATGCAGTTCCAGTCCGACATTCTGGGTACCCGCGTTGAACGTCCTGAGGTGCGAGAAGTAACGGCGCTGGGCGCGGCGTATCTGGCAGGTCTGGCGGTTGGCTTCTGGCAAAACCTTGACGAGCTTCAGGAAAAAGCGGTGATCGAACGCGAATTCCGTCCAGGCATCGAAACCACCGAGCGCAACTACCGCTACAGCGGCTGGAAGAAAGCGGTGAAACGTGCCCTGGCATGGGAAGAGCACGACGAGTAAGACAGACTCACCCCTCACCCTAACCCTCTCCCCAAAGGGGCGAGGGGACTTAAAACACCCTCTCCCCTTTGGGGAGAGGGCCGGGGTGAGGGGCTCAGACCGCACCACCCCTCCCCCTCCCCACTCTGTGATAAACTTCGTGCAATTCCTTTTGATTGTACGAGTACCTCATGAAACGTGAACTTGCTATCGAGTTTTCCCGCGTCACCGAAGCTGCCGCCCTCGCAGGCTACAAGTGGCTGGGCCGTGGCGACAAAAATACCGCAGACGGCGCAGCCGTCCACGCCATGCGCATTGTGCTTAATCAGGTCAATATCGATGGCATTATCGTCATTGGCGAAGGCGAAATCGACGAAGCCCCGATGCTCTACATCGGTGAAAAAGTCGGGACGGGCAAAGGCGATGCGGTGGATATCGCGGTCGACCCGATCGAAGGCACGCGCATGACGGCGATGGGCCAGGCCAACGCGCTGGCGGTGCTGGCGGTGGGCGATAAGGGCTGCTTCCTCAACGCGCCAGATATGTACATGGAAAAGCTGATTGTCGGTCCTGGTGCTAAAGGCGCTATCGACCTTAGCCTGCCGCTGGATGCCAACCTGCGCAATATCGCAGCGGCGCTGGGTAAACCGCTCAACGAACTCACCGTGACCATCCTGGCGAAACCGCGCCACGACGCCACCATCGCTTATCTGCAAGCACTCGGCGTGCGCGTATTTGCCATTCCTGATGGCGACGTTGCCGCCTCTATTCTGACCTGCATGCCGGACAGCGAGGTCGACGTGCTTTACGGCATCGGCGGCGCGCCGGAAGGTGTGGTCTCTGCGGCAGTGATCCGCGCGCTGGACGGCGATATGCAGGCGCGTCTGCTGCCACGCCATGAGGTCAAAGGCGACAGCGACGAGAACCTTCGCATTGGTGAAGACGAACTGGCGCGCTGTGCGGCGATGGGCATCGAGGCCAATAAAGTGCTCGCGCTGAACGAGATGGCTCGCAGCGATAACGTGGTCTTCTCCGCAACCGGCATCACCAAAGGCGATCTGCTGGATGGCATCACCCGCAAGGGAAACATGGCCACCACTGAAACCCTGCTGATCCGCGGCAAATCCCGCACCATTCGCCGCATTCAGTCCATTCATTATCTCGACCGCAAAGACCCGGACGTACAGACGCACATTCTGTAAAACCGTTTGATCGATAGAGCTTTCCGGCCCGAATGGGCTGGAAATGTTTCCCACAAGTACGGAAGATAGAAGAGAGAAACAGCACAGGAGAAGATCATGGCGGACTGGGTAACAGGTAAAGTCACAAAGGTACAGTTCTGGACCGATGCGCTATTTAGCCTCACGCTGCACGCGCCCGTTCATCCGTTTACCGCCGGGCAGTTTGCCAAGCTCGGGCTGGATATCGACGGTGAACGCGTACAGCGCGCCTACTCTTACGTTAACGCGCCTGATAACCCGGATCTCGAGTTCTACCTGGTCACCGTTCCGGACGGTAAGCTCAGCCCGCGCCTCGCCGCGCTGAAACCGGGCGATGAGGTGCAGATTGTCTCCGACGCGGCGGGGTTCTTCGTGCTGGATGAAATCCCCGACTGTGACACGCTCTGGATGCTGGCGACCGGCACGGCCATCGGCCCGTATCTCTCTATCCTGGAGTACGGCAAAGATCTGGAGCGCTTTAAGAATATCGTGCTGGTTCACGCCGCGCGCTACGCCGCAGACCTGAGCTATTTGCCGCAGATGCAGGCGCTGGAACAGCGATATGGCGGGAAGTTAAAAATTCAGACGGTGGTCAGCCGCGAAACCGCAGCTGGCTCGTTAACCGGCCGCGTTCCGGCGTTGATTGAAAGCGGCGCGCTGGAAGAGGCGGTGGGTTTACCGATGAATACCGAAACCAGCCACGTGATGCTGTGCGGTAACCCGCAAATGGTGCGCGATACGCAGCAACTGCTGAAGGATACCCGGCAGATGACGAAACACCTTCGCCGCCGACCGGGCCATATGACCGCCGAACACTACTGGTGATCAGCGGTACTTCACCTCAAGGGTATCTTTTCCGTATTTGTTCTCGCTCTGGGTGCCGATAAACGCGCCCAGTTCGACAACCATCATCACAAAGATAATCGTCGGCAGCAGTCTGCCCACCACCCACGGGAGGATGGAGGGCAGCATTGACCAGTTCCCCGCCACCAGCATCCACGCCAGAATAATCAGAAAAGCCCAAGCGCCGGAGCGACCGCGATCGTGCAGACGTTTCACCACCACGGCGGCGGTTGGCCACAGTAAACAGACCAGCGCAAAAGCCGCAGTTTGCGTGCTCAGCCAGGCGTTATAGGCAACAAAAAACAGAAGCAGCATGGCGACAACCCACGCTGCCATCCAGATCCAGAAGTCACGGCGTCCAATACGCCCTTTGAATGAAAACAACCACTGCTGTATGGTCATGTAAGGTTCCTTATTATTGTTTAGCCCGCATTTTACCCTGGAGTTGTGACCTTTTGACAAGCCGACCAGATATCGTTTTAATCATGGGCAATAACGGCCAGGGGCAATGTTGATGAAAAGTTCGGCACACTCTCTTTATTTGTGTTTAGCGATGCTGAGCGCCAGTTTTTCTCTGCACGCCGCGGAACCGGCTTCCCCGGTCACCGCCCCCTACCTTCTGGCGGGCGCCCCCTCTTTCGATCAATCTATCAGCCAGTTCCGCGAAGCCTTCAATAAAGAAAACCCCTCGCTTGCGCTGGGGGAGTTCCGTGCGATTGACGGTGCCCGCGATACGCCAACCCTGACCCGCGCTGCCAGCAAAATTAACGAGAATCTATATGCTTCCACTGCCCTTGAGCGCGGAACGTTAAAAATCAAAAGCATGCAGATCACCTGGCTGCCGATTCAGGGCCCAGAGCAGAAAGCGGCGAAAGCGAAAGCGCTGGAGTATATGAGCGCTATTCTGCGCGCCTTTACCCCCACCTTCACGAAAGCGCAAAGCCAGCAAAAGCTGCAAAAACTGCTTACCGCCGGGAAAAACAAACGCTATTACGCCGATACGGAAGGTGCCGTTCGCTATGTCGTCGCAGATAACGGCGAAAAGGGGCTGACCTTCGCGGTTGAACCGATTAAGCTGGCCCTATCAGACGCACTCGAGGGGGCGAATTAATGACAAAAAGCAAAGCCTTTCGAGGGAAAATCTCTATACTGATTCACAGACCATGCTGCCCTTAAGGGTGGCCATATTCCTTAATTCGCTTATTGAGCGTGGAGAATTGAAATGCGACATCCTTTAGTGATGGGTAACTGGAAACTGAACGGCAGCCGCCACATGGTAAACGAACTGGTTGCTAACCTGCGTAAAGAGCTGGCTGGCGTGACCGGCTGCGCGGTTGCTATCGCTCCGCCGGATATGTACCTGGATCTGGCTAAACGTGCCGCTGACGGCAGCCACATCATTCTGGGCGCGCAGAACGTTGACGTTAACCTGTCTGGCGCGTTTACCGGTGAAACCTCCGCTGAAATGCTGAAAGACATCGGCGCGAAATACATCATCATCGGCCACTCTGAGCGTCGCACCTACCACAAAGAATCTGACGAGTTCATCGCGAAGAAATTCGCTGTGCTGAAAGAGCAGGGTCTGATCCCGGTTCTGTGCATCGGTGAAACCGAAGCAGAAAACGAAGCGGGTAAAACCGAAGAAGTGTGCGCACGTCAGATCGACGCTGTGCTGAAAACCCAGGGCGCGGCAGCGTTCGAAGGCGCGGTTATCGCTTACGAGCCAGTCTGGGCGATCGGTACCGGCAAATCTGCAACTCCAGCGCAGGCACAGGCGGTGCACAAGTTCATCCGTGACCACATTGCAAAAGCAGACGCGAAAGTGGCTGAGCAGGTCATCATCCAGTACGGCGGTTCCGTTAACGCATCAAACGCAGCTGAGCTGTTCACCCAGCCAGACATCGATGGCGCGCTGGTTGGCGGCGCATCCCTGAAAGCAGACGCTTTCGCGGTGATCGTTAAAGCGGCAGAAGCGGCTAAGCAGGCGTAATTGCCTTTGGGGCGGGTGGCGCTTCGCTAACCCGCCCTACAAAACCACTACAAACGTCCTAATACGCTAAACCACAAATAATCCAGCGGCAGCAGTACCAGATACGTCGCAATCGCCAGCGCCAGGCAGAGCAGCATCCCCGCCTTCGCAGGCACTTTCCCTAAGCCCATCGCCACCACAATCGGCGACGCCTGATACGGCAGCAGCGGCGTGGAATACCCCAGCACCTGAATCATGATCACCGACAGCAGCGGGAAGCCGGTCGCGTCGGAGAAGCTCTGCGCCAGCGTGGTGTACAGCGCCGGAACGCCGTTGGCGGTCATAATGAAGTTGAGCGCCGTGGTGATCCCCGTCAGCGCCAGGAAGCTGGTAAACGGGCGGTCTGCATCCAGCGGCATGATATGGAGCAACGCCTCGCCTACGGCCGCACCGATACCGGTCTGCGTCACCGTAATGGCCAGCCCGAGTATACCCGCGACGTAAATACAGGTGCGCATATTCACCCCCGCCGAGAACTCCTCGCCGGTGATAAATCCGATGCGCGGCAGCATAACGATGACCGAGGCCGCCAGCCCTGTCCACGCTGGGCCCACGCCGTGCCAGCTCTCCGTTACCCACATCGTCAACACCACCGCCAGCAGCCAGGCGAGTCGTTTTTCGTCACGCCCCATCGGTTCAGACGGCGTCAGATCCTTCGCCGGTTTTGGGTTGCCGGGAAACAGCCAGCAGATCAGGCCAATCAGAATCAGGCCTTTGAGAATACCCAGCACCGGCGTGTGCAGCAGCAGATACGGGACATAGTTGAGGTGGATGCCGTATGAGCCCTCCGCCGCGCCGCTCATCACCAGGTTTGGCACGTTAGCGGGCAAAATAGTGGCCGAGAGCTGGAAGGTGCCAAACCCGACCGCCAGCGCCAGGCCAAACCAGGCCCGCGAGCCATCAGGAATGCCGGCCCGCTTCGCCATCGCGGCGACAATCGGCATCAGCAGCGCAATACGTCCCATGTTCGACGGCATCACGAATGCCAGGGCATAGCTCAGCAGCACAACGCTTGCCACCATCAGCACCCAGGAGTCGGTAAGCTTTGCCGACAGCGCCCGGGCGGCCCTGTCCGCCAGGCCGGTTTTCCGAATCGCCACGCCCAGCACAAAGCCGCTGAACACCAGCCAGAAGGCTGACGAGGCGAAGCCGCCAAAGATCACTTCCGGCGGGGCGATTCTGGCGGTCATCGCCGCCGTAAAGAACAGCAGCGCGGTGATAAATTCCGGCAACAGCGACGTCGCCCACAGCACGATGGTGACGCCGACGATCAGCGAGGGAAGCAGCAGAGGATGCGTTAACCAGAGCGACATACCTGTCTCCTGTAGAATTTTTCAGCAAGTCTACGGCGACAGGCAGGGCGAGTAAACGCTATTTATGGTGGGGTCACTTCAGGATATCGCATTGATGATCCTGCAATTCCTCAGCCGACGCGCGGTTAAAGGTCAGCAGGTTACGCTCTGTCGCCAGCAATACAAACGAGCCGTCTGACTGCTGCGCCATCGCCAGCGCGAAGCGTCCCATATGGTCGCGCGCTTCCGGCAGTTCTTCCGCCAGCATCATAAACGGGCTGCGCTGCACCAGTTCGTTCTCCGTCACCCGACGGGCAAGGTACTCATGCCCTTCCAGCCCGCCCGGAAGCGGTAGCCACTGGGTGCTGATTTGCCCCTGCGCCGCGTTCAGCTTCTCGCGCACGTCCGGGCGCAGGCAGGAGATATGGATATGAAAATGGTTCTGCGTGCGCCCGGTCGGGGAGTTGATGGTCAGCGAAATGGCGCTGTCAGGCACGTCGGCCCCCCGCTTCATGCTCATAAAGTTACGCGACTGCCATGCCAGCCAGAAGAAATTCGGTGTCTGAGGCTCAGTCAGCAGCGGGCTTTCGGTGCCGTTGATACGGTACGTGGGCATCAGCAGGTATTGCAGCGGTCCGTTGCGGTCCTTGAACACCACGTAGCCCGCATCTGGCATCACCTGCGCACACGGTGCCGGGTTACGGTTATGCAGCTGGTTGGGCACACACTGGTCGAGAACGATATGACGCAACGCATTCGGATTACCCGCTTTCATCCAGTACACGCCGCCTGCGGCAAGGGCGATAACGATCAGAATCAGTAAGATAATTTTTTTCACAACGCGTTCCCTGTTTTCAATAGAGGCAAAAGAGTAACGCAAAATGATGACCAAATAAAAAACCCGGTGGATTTCTCACACCGGGTTATCGTGTCGTTCTTTGTAAAACGCTTAGCGCTTGCTGATCTGGTCGAAGGTGCCGCCGTTAGAGAAGTGCTCTTTTTGCGCTTTGGTCCAGCCGCCAAAAACATCATCGATAGTGAACAGCTTCAGTTTCGGGAAGGCGTTTTCGTATTTCTTCGCGACGGCCTCATCGCGCGGGCGGTAGAAGTTTTTCGCCGCAATTTCCTGCCCTTCCGGTGAGTAGAGGTACTTCAGGTAGGCTTCCGCCACCGCTTTGGTGCCCTTCTTATCAACAACCTTATCGACGACGGAGACGGTCGGCTCAGCCAGGATGGATTCGCTCGGGGTCACGATCTCGAATTTGTCTTTACCCAGCTCGTTGGTCGCCAGCAGGGCTTCGTTTTCCCAGGCAATCAGCACGTCGCCGATGCCACGCTCGACGAAGGTGTTAGTTGCGCCGCGCGCGCCGGAGTCCAGCACTTCGACATTTTTAAACAGCGCTTTCACGAATTCCTGCGCTTTAGCCTGGTCACCGTTGTTGTGGTGCAGGGCGTAGCCCCAGGCCGCCAGGTAGTTCCAGCGTGCGCCGCCGGAGCTTTTCGGGTTCGGCGTGATGACAGACACGCCCGGCTTAATCAGGTCGTTCCAGTCTTTAATCTGTTTCGGGTTGCCTTTGCGCACCAGGAAGACAATGGTCGAGGTGTATGGCGCAGAGTTGTCCGGCAGGCGCTTGATCCAGTTTTTGTCGATACGGCCACGCTCCGCGATAGCGTCCACGTCATAAGCCAGCGCCAGGGTAACCACATCGGCTTCAATGCCGTTGATCACCGATGTCGCCTGCTTACCTGAACCGCCGTGAGACTGGCGAACCACCACGTTATCGCCGGTTTCCTGTTTCCAGTGCGCCGCAAAAGCTTTGTTGTACTGGTCGTACAGTTCACGCGTCGGATCGTACGACACGTTCAGTAACTGAATGTCCTTTGCCAGAACGCTGGTCGATGCCAGCAATAATGTTAACCCCACGCCCCATTTATTCATCGCCCGGCTCTCTTGTTTAGTGTTTTGATGAATGCAGCGTGCCAGAAAGCTAACCGATGATTAAAGAATAAAAAAAGATTGGCTATAACGTGGAGGAATAAAAAAAGGATGGGCACAAAAAAGCCGGGTGGCGGCTACGCCTTACCCGGCCTACGATCCGTGCTTTTGTAGGCCCGGTAAGCGCAGCGCCACCGGACAACAGAGCCGATCAGTACAGTTTTTTCGCGCAGTCCAGCCAGTCACCTTTGAACGGACGCTTCATATTTTCAATGGCGTCGATGATGTCATGGTGAACCAGTTTCTCGTTCTGAATACCGACGCAGCGGCCGCCGTGGCCCTGTAGCAGCAGCTCGATCGCGTACGCACCCATGCGGGACGCCAGGATACGGTCGTACGGGCCTGGGGAACCGCCACGCTGAATGTGACCCAGAACGGTCGCGCGGGTTTCGCGTTTGGTTTCGGTTTCGATGTACTTCGCCAGCTCGTCAACGTCACAGATGTGCTCGGTGATAGCAACGATGGCGTGTTTCTTACCTTTCGCGATGCCGGCTTTGATCTCTGCGACCAGATCTTCACGGCTGAACTCTACTTCCGGAACTACCACGAACTCACAGCCACCGGCAATGGCCGCCGCCAGGGTCAGGTCACCGCAGTAACGGCCCATCACTTCAACAATGGAAATACGCTGGTGAGAGGAAGAGGTGTCACGCAGGCGGTCAATCGCTTCCACAACGGTACCCAGCGCGGTGAAGTAACCGATGGTGTAGTCAGTGCCTTTGATGTCGTTGTCGATGGTGCCAGGCAGGCCGATGCACGGGAAGCCCATTTCAGTCAGACGTTTTGCACCCATGTACGAGCCGTCGCCGCCGATAACCACCAGCGCATCCAGACCCCGTTTTTTCATGTTTTCGATAGCCACTTCACGGATGTGTTCGTCACGGAATTCCGGGAAGCGCGCGGAACCGAGGAAAGTACCGCCACGGTTGATCATGTCAGACACGCTGTAGCGGTCGAGCTGAACCATGCGGTCTTCATACAGACCCAGGTAACCGTCATAGATACCAAAAACTTCCAGACCTTCCGTCAGCGCTGCACGGACAACCCCACGGATTGCCGCGTTCATGCCCGGCGCATCACCGCCGCTTGTCAACACACCGATTTTCTTAATCATGACTACCTCTGAACTTAGGAATGCAAAATTGAAATCTGCTGCCGGAAGAAACTGTTCAACCGTCGAATACTGCAAATAGTATATCAATCCCTTCCAGCTGAATTGATTCAGGTCAGGCCATAAGGTGGTAATTTATCCACAAAATGCTGGTCTGGCTCACTTTTTTACAACGAATTACGAAAGCTCAAAACGCCCTGGGGACGACAGAGCACGGATCCTGGTGAATAATGACGTCTGACCCAGGGAAACGCTGCAAAATCGCCTGCTCCACCTGTTCAGCGACCATATGCGCCTGAACCAGTGGCAGGTTGTCTTCCATTTCCAAATGAATCTGAATAAAGCGGGTCGGCCCTGACTGCCGCGTACGAAGATCGTGAGCACCACTGACGCCAGGCCAGTGGGTCACGATGGCATAAATTTCATCACGTTCTGCATCCGGAAGCGCACGGTCAAGAAGCGACTGTACCGCGTCATACCCCATCCGCAACGCGCTGTATAAAATATAGATCCCTATCCCTAACGCAAACAACGCATCGGCACGATGCCAGCCATACCAGGCCAGACCGAGCGCAATAAGAATTGCCCCATTCATCATAACATCAGACTGATAATGAAGCATATCGGCCCGTACAGCCTGGCTTTGTGTTTTGCGTACAACCCAGCGCTGGAACGTTACAAGAACAAGTGTGCTTATAAGTGCAACTACGGTTACGACCACACCAACGCCCGGATCGTTCATCGGAGAAGGCGAAATAAGATGCTGAATGCCGGTCAAAAACAGGAAAAGCGCGGAGCCAGAAATAAACATACTTTGTGCCAGCGCGGCCAGCGATTCCGCTTTGCCGTGGCCAAACGTATGCTCTTCATCTGCCGGTTGCAGCGAATAGCGCACCACCAGCAGGTTGGTCAGCGAGGCGGCAATATCCACAAGTGAATCCACCAGCGCCGCCAGAATACTAACCGACCCGGTGTACCACCACGCGAAAATTTTGATGATCAGCAAACACGACGCCGTCACCGTCGCGGCTATTGCGGCCCGGCTTACCAGCCGTCCATAGGATTGATTCATAAACACTCCTGTCATGCCATGGCGCTAGTATAACGGATGGCGGTGGAGTGAAAGGATGAATAAAGCGTTAACAACACTGAACGATGGGCAAAAAAAACCCCCACATCATGTGGGGGAAGACAGGGATGGTGTCTATGGCAAGGAAAACAGGGTTTACTGGTTACTACGGGTACTGCTATTGCTACTGAAAAGCGTCATATCTGAGCTTCGCTGCATCCGTGCAACCTCACGCAACTGGTTCATACGTTGCTGATGTTTGGTATTCAAAACCGCTTGCTGCTCGGGCGTTAGCAGGTGGAACATCTGGTTACGAACCTTCGCCATTTCTACCTGGCGGGCAACCTGTTCCTGCGCCATTTTTTCTGCCTGAGCGCGTACAGCGCTTTCGTCAAAATTTTCTGCGGTGACAAGGCGATGCATTGTCTCCATTTCGCTAACATTAACAGGGGGCTGGTCGTGTCGTGCCCTCTGCATCAGATCTCGCATCTGTTGACGCTGATGTTCGGTTAAACTTATGCCGTCAAACATATGGCTTTGGCTGCTGTGCTGCGTTGCGCCCTCTACTGAGGAACCGTTATCGCTGTTGATAGCTACAGCAGCCTGGCTAAACGCACAGAAGGCCAGCGTTGAGGCCATGACGGCAGCGGTAACTTTGCGCATCACTTGCTCCCAAAATCTTTCGTGTCGCGATTCAACGAGAGACAGTCTACGATTCAGGCTGCAAACATGCGTCAGGGGGTGTAAAACAACGTAAAGTCATGGATTAGATAGCCTTGATGTCGTAATTTCTGCCTCGGAGGTATTTAAACAATGAATAAAATCCTGTTAGTTGATGATGACCGAGAGCTCACATCTCTTTTAAAGGAGTTGCTCGACATGGAAGGTTTCAACGTCCTGGTTGCCCATGATGGGGAACAGGCGCTGAGTCTCCTTGACGACAGCATCGATTTACTTTTGCTCGACGTCATGATGCCGAAGAAAAACGGTATTGATACGTTGAAAGAGCTTCGCCAGACACACCAGACCCCCGTCATTATGCTGACCGCGCGCGGCAGCGAGCTTGACCGCGTACTCGGCCTTGAGCTGGGTGCGGATGACTATTTACCTAAGCCGTTCAACGACCGTGAACTGGTGGCCCGTATTCGCGCGATCCTGCGCCGCTCTCACTGGAGCGAGCAGCAGCAGAATACCGACAACAGCTCACCTACGCTGGAAGTGGACTCCCTGAGCCTGAACCCGGGCCGCCAGGAAGCGAGCTTCGACGGTGAAACGCTGGAGCTAACCGGCACCGAGTTCACCCTGCTGTATCTGCTGGCGCAGCATCTCGGCCAGGTGGTGTCGCGTGAACACTTGAGCCAGGAAGTGCTGGGCAAACGCCTCACCCCGTTTGACCGCGCCATCGATATGCATATCTCGAACCTGCGCCGTAAACTGCCGGAGCGTAAAGACGGTCACCCCTGGTTTAAAACCCTGCGTGGTCGCGGTTATCTGATGGTTTCCGCTTCATGATAGGCAGCTTAACCGCCCGCATCTTCGCCATCTTCTGGCTGACGCTGGCACTGGTTTTAATGCTCGTTTTGATGTTGCCAAAACTCGACTCACGCCAGATGACGGAGCTGCTCGACAGCGAGCAACGTCAGGGCGTGATGATCGAGCAGCACGTGGAAGCGGAGCTGGCAAACGATCCGCCGAACGATTTAATGTGGTGGCGCAGGCTGTTTCGCGCTATCGACAAGTGGGCGCCCCCCGGACAACGTCTTTTACTGGTCACCAGTGAAGGCCGCGTGATTGGGGCCGATCGCAATGAAATGCAGATTATCCGCAACTTTATTGGCCAGGCGGATAACGCCGATCACCCGCAGAAAAAGAAATATGGTCGGGTAGAAATGGTGGGCCCTTTCTCGGTGCGGGATGGGGAAGATAACTACCAGCTCTACCTGATTCGCCCCGCGAGCAGTTCCCAGTCCGACTTCATCAACCTGCTGTTTGACCGTCCGCTGTTGCTGTTGATTGTCACCATGCTGGTTAGTTCCCCACTGCTGTTATGGCTGGCGTGGAGCCTGGCGAAACCGGCGCGTAAGCTGAAAAACGCGGCGGACGAAGTGGCGCAGGGCAACCTGAGGCAGCATCCGGAGCTGGAATCCGGGCCGCAGGAGTTCCTGGCCGCCGGAACCAGTTTTAACCAGATGGTGAGCGCGCTTGATCGAATGATGACGGCCCAGCAACGTCTGCTGTCGGATATCTCCCACGAGCTGCGAACGCCGCTCACGCGTTTACAGCTGGGTACCGCCCTGCTGCGCCGTCGCAGCGGTGAGAGCAAAGAGCTGGAGCGTATTGAGACGGAAGCGCATCGCCTGGACAGCATGATCAACGATCTGCTGGTGATGTCGCGCAATCAGCAGAAAAACGCGCTGGTGAGCGAAACGGTGAAAGCCAATCACCTCTGGCATGAGGTGCTGGATAACGCGGCCTTCGAAGCGGAACAGATGGGCAAATCCTTCACCGTCAATTTCCCGCCGGGCCCGTGGCCGCTGTACGGTAACCCCAACACGCTGGAAAGCGCGCTGGAGAATATCGTGCGTAACGCCCTGCGCTACTCGCACACGAAGATTGAAGTGGCGTTTTCGGTGGATAAAGACGGGATCACTATCATCGTGGACGACGACGGTCCAGGCGTCAGCCCGGAAGATCGCGAGCAGATTTTCCGTCCGTTCTACCGTACCGACGAGGCGCGCGACCGTGAATCTGGCGGTACGGGGCTGGGTCTGGCGATTGTTGAAACCGCCATGCAGCAGCACCGTGGCTGGGTGAAAGCCGATGACAGCCCGCTGGGCGGGCTGCGGCTAACGCTGTGGCTGCCGCTGTATAAGCGTTCGTAATCCCCTCACCCTAACCCTCTCCCCATAGGGGAGAGGGGACGGCTCGGTGCGGTCTTTTCACCCTCGCCCCTTTGGGGAGAGGGCCGGGGTGAGGGGCAATTATTTCCCCCACAATCTCCGCGAACTGCTCTCGATCTTGCCGCTTATCCGCCGCTTCTGCATCGTTCTGGTCCAGCTGGTGGATAATCCTGCCGCTGACAGCAGGCGGTGAAACTGTTCATCGTCGAACGGCATATGCCAGGCAATGGCACAGGCCTCGAATACCGACACCTCACTCAGGCGCGAAGCCAGCTCAATCGGCGCATCCGCCGAAACCTGTCCCGCCTGAACAACGCGATACAGCCAGCCGGTTTTACCCGCGTTTTGCAGCTGGGCCGACATATCCTGAATGCCAAAATGGTAGTTAAGTTTGAAGCACGGCGAGCGCGGCTGGGTGACCTGAATCAGAGCATCGCCCCAGCGATAAATATCGCCAATAAAGACGTTCTTCTCCGTCAGCCCTTCCGTTGAGAGATTTTCGCCAAACGCGGGGGCGACGAAAAGGTCCGCCTGTTCAGGAAATTCGGTTTTCCAGTGCTGATAGTGCTCGCGCGGATAGTGGCACAGCGCGCGATCGGGCCCGCCGTGGATTTTCTTTTCGGCCTGCTGGTCGCCCGCCAGACCAAGCTCGGTAAGCGTCAGCTCACCGTCGACCTGCACTTTGGCGATAGCGCTCGGGCGACTGCCTTCGTACTCCCTTACCTTGCCTGTAAACACATTCACCGGGTAATGCATCTCCACTCCTTCAGATACAAAAAAAGCGAGTCATCAGACTCGCTTCTCACAGGCGTCAATGCAACCTTATTTTTTAGCGGCGAAACGCGCTGCTGCTTCGTCCCAGTTCACTACATCCCAGAAGGCTTTGATGTAGTCAGGGCGACGGTTCTGGAACTTCAGGTAGTAAGCGTGTTCCCACACGTCCAGACCCAGAATTGGGAAGCCGGATGCGCCAGAGATAGCTTCACCCATCAGCGGGGAGTCCTGGTTTGCGGTTGAAACGACCGCCAGTTTGTCACCTTTCAGGACCAGCCACGCCCAGCCAGAACCGAAACGGGTTGCAGCGGCTTTTTCGAATTCCGCTTTGAAGTTGTCAACGGAACCGAAGTCACGCTCGATAGCCGCTTTCAGGTCGCCCTGAAGGGTGGTGCCGGTTTTCAGGCCTTTCCAGAACAGGCTGTGGTTAGCGTGACCGCCCGCGTTGTTGCGCAGCACGGTTTTCTTGTCTGCTGGCAGCTGGTCCAGTTTGGTGATCAGCTCTTCAACAGGCAGATTAGCGAACTCTGGCAGGCTTTCCAGCGCAGCATTCGCGTTATTCACGTAGGTCTGGTGGTGTTTAGTGTGATGGATTTCCATCGTCTGCTTGTCGAAATGCGGTTCCAGTGCGTCGTAGGCATACGGCAGGGATGGCAGTGTATAACTCATAATCCTCTCCATTATTGTCGGGCGGCACAGCTGTTAATGCCGCGTAAGCAGTTGGTTCATTATAGTTAATTAAATGATATTGAAAATGATTATCAATGCCGTAGTTTTTATAAGGTTATTCGGTTTTTAAGAAATGAAGGAATTGTGAGTCTGCTCACGCGGTTAACGTGCTGATTGCCATTCAAAACAAAAGTGCGGCAACCTTCTGAAGGTTCCCAAACCGCCTAATTTTTACACTCATCAAGTCGGCGGGAAGCCTCCGGCTATAAAAACGATGAGGATGTAAAAATGAATCATGCGATTACGATGGGTATCTTCTGGCATTTGATAGGCGCGGCCAGTGCAGCCTGTTTCTATGCCCCGTTTAAAAAGGTGAAAGGCTGGTCATGGGAAACCATGTGGTCCGTTGGCGGTACCGTGTCCTGGCTGATTTTGCCGTGGACAATCAGCGCCATGCTGCTGCCCGATTTCTGGGGCTACTTCTCCTCCTTCAACGCCTCCACCCTGCTGCCGGTATTCCTGTTCGGCGCGATGTGGGGTATCGGTAATATCAACTACGGCCTCACCATGCGCTACCTCGGCATGTCGATGGGGATTGGCATCGCGATCGGCATTACGCTGATTGTTGGCACCCTGATGACGCCAATCCTCAACGGCAACTTCGATGTGCTGATCAACACCCAGGGTGGGCGAATGACGCTGCTGGGCGTGCTGGTAGCGGTGATCGGCGTGGGAATTGTCACCCGCGCGGGCCAGTTGAAAGAACGCAAGATGGGCATCAAAGCCGAAGAGTTCAACCTGAAGAAAGGGCTGCTACTGGCGGTGATGTGCGGCGTCTTCTCGGCGGGCATGTCGTTCGCGATGAACGCCGCCAAACCGATGCACGACGCCGCTGCAGCGCTGGGCGTCGACCCGCTGTACGTTGCCCTGCCAAGCTACGTGGTGATCATGGGCGGCGGCGCGCTGGTAAACCTCGGCTTTTGCTTCATTCGTCTGGCAAAAGTGAAGAATCTGTCGGTAAAAGCCGACTTCTCGCTGGCAAAACCGCTGATCGTCACCAACGTCCTGCTTTCCGCCCTCGGCGGTCTGATGTGGTATCTGCAATTCTTCTTTTACGCCTGGGGTCACGCCAGTATTCCGGCGCAGTATGACTACATGAGCTGGATGCTGCACATGAGCTTCTACGTGCTGTGCGGCGGGCTGGTTGGGCTGGTGCTGAAAGAGTGGAACAACGCCGGGCGTCGTCCGGTTGGCGTGCTGAGCCTGGGCTGCGTGGTGATAATTATTGCGGCCAATATCGTCGGCCTCGGCATGGCGAACTGATTACGCTGCCTTTCGACTGCGATGACGCCACTGAACCGGCGTCATCCCCACCTCACGGTTAAACACCACCGAAAAGTAGTTACTGTCCTCAAAGCCGCAGCGCATCGCCACTTCACTCACCATCAGCTCCGTATGCTGTAACAGATACTGAGCGTGGCAGATGCGCAGCTGGCGCAGATAGTGGTTTACCGTCATCCCCGTCTGGGTGCGGAACTGCTGGCGCAGCGCGCGCTCGCTGCACTGCTCCTGCTCGCAGAATTTTTCCAGCACGAAACTCTTGTTAAGACTGCCCGCAAGCCGGGTGATGAGCTTATCCAGCAGCGCTTCCTGCGTGGTGGCAGAGGGATTATCCGTAGCGTAACGATGGCGCTTCAGGGTCATCACCAGCTGGGCAAAAAGCAGCTCCGACATCTGGTTTGCCACCGGATCGCTCTTCTGGCTCTCCTGCTCCAGCTGGGAAATCGTCTGGCGCACCTGAGCCATGCCGTTGCTGCTTAAGCGCCAGTGCGGTTCGCCTCTGGCATCATGTAAACCGGGGATATTGCCCGCCCAGTCGACATTCAGTTTAAGCCTGTCAGGGCAGTAGATGACGTTCTGCAACACCAGATCGTTAACCGAGGCGTAAGAGTGTTTATCTTCGGCGCGGATGTAGAACAGGTCTCCGCGCGTGATGCGGTAGGGACGGTCGTTGAGGACGTGCAGGCCGTTGCCCCGCCACACCAGCACCAGCTCGCAGAACTCGTGGGTATGCTCGGCAAAGACGTTTTGCGGATAGCGGTCCGCCACCGCGACGGCCTGACTCGCGGAGGCAAAAAAATCATCTTTACGAAGAATTAACTGAGCAGCCACACCACAACCTCGACGGCGAATAACCGGACATTATTAGCCTTTCTGCGGTAAAAAAACGGTGACTGCCCTCGCGTTACTGAAGCAACGCGTCTTTCCCCTGACGGATATCGCGCGGCGACCAGCTAAATTCCCGACGAAACAGCGTTGAAAAGTGGTTACTGTCGCCGAAACCGCAGCGATAGGCGATATCCGTGACGCTTTCATCCGTGTGTCTTAAAAGGTGACGCGCTTTGATCAGGCGCAGACGGTTGAGGTAGCGCTGCGGCGTCAGCCCGGTATGCTGCTTGAGCTGACGATGCAGCGTGCGCAGCGAGAGCGAAAAGTCATCCGCCAGCGTTTCCCAGCAGACATCTTCGGCAAAATGATCTTCCAGCCAGGCCATCAGCTGATTCAGGCGCGCGTCGTTATTTTCCAGCCCTTCCACCAGGCTGCTGCGCCGCAGCAGCACCAGCAGCTGCATAAACAGCATCTCGCGGGTAGCAATGGCGTGCGTCTCCTGTCCATCCTCGCTCTGCTCCATCTGGCTTACCAGCTGACGCACCTGCTGCAACGTGGACTGATTCACCCGCCAGTGCGACGGATAATGGCCGTCCTTCTCCTGCGGCAACAGCTGATTCAGCCCGGAGAGAAACTGAAACGCATCCGGAGAACGATAGAGCACATTGGTCAGGCACAGGTTATCGGTATGTTCATACAGGTGCCTGTCGTGATCGCGCACGAAGCACACCGTACCGCCGCTGATGGTATACGGCTGACCATTAAACACGTGGATGCCCGTTCCGTGCTCAACAATCACAATTTCATGAAAATCATGATGATGTTCCGGGAACGCAGCCTGAGGCAGCCGTGGCTCAATCGCAACCGGCGAAGCCCCCGAAGGAAAAAAATCGACGCTGTGCAGTACGGTCATAACGGCCTCTACCAATGAGAAAAGTTCTCAAAATAGTAATTAAGGCCTTCCCCGCTCACCTTAAATTTTTGACAGCAAACCGCGCAAAAGCTGCCGGTTTTTCAAGAAACAGGCGGAAAGATCGGGAAATGCGGTCAGCGTCACACTGCCTGCAAACCCCGCGATTACTGGAAACTGTGAACTCCCTCACGTTCATCTTTGCTTTCTTGCCAGCGCGAGATTTGGGCTGTCAGTGGCGAGAAGGTGGCTATTTCTTCCCTTTCTTACACTCCTCGCTAATGACTTAAGAAAGGACCCGACCATGACTTTTCGCCATTGTGTGGCTGTCGATTTAGGCGCATCCAGCGGCCGTGTAATGCTCGCCACCTGGGACTGCGACCTGCACACCCTTACGCTTCGCGAAATGCACCGTTTCGCCAATTGCCTGCAAAAACAGGACGGTTTTGTTACCTGGGATATCGACGCCCTGGAAGCAGAGATTCGCACCGGACTTCACAACGTCTGCGAAGACGGTATTCGCATCGACAGTATCGGCATTGATACCTGGGGTGTGGATTACGTGCTGCTGGACAGTCACGGCGAACGCGTCGGCCTGCCGGTCTCCTACCGCGACAGCCGCACCGATGGGCTGATGGCGCACGCCATCGCGCAGCTTGGCAAGGAGAACATCTATGGTCGCAGTGGCATCCAGTTCCTGCCGTTTAACACGCTGTATCAGCTACGTGCGCTGGTTGAGCAACAGCCTGAGCTGGTCGAAAAGGTGGCGCATGCGCTGCTGATCCCGGACTACTTAAGCTACCGTCTGACCGGCAATATGAACTGGGAATACACCAACGCCACCACCACGCAGCTGGTCAACATCAACACCGATAACTGGGATGAACATCTGCTGGCCTGGACGGGCGCCTCGCCGTCCTGGTTCGGCGCGCCAACCCATCCGGGCAATGTGATCGGTCACTGGCTTTGCCCGCAGGGGAATGAAATCCCTGTTGTCGCCGTCGCCAGTCACGACACCGCGAGCGCGGTCATTGCCTCGCCGCTCGCCGACAAAGATGCGGCCTATCTCTCTTCCGGCACCTGGTCGCTGATGGGCTTCGAGAGCAAAACCCCGTACACCAGCGATGCCGCGATGGCGGCGAACATCACCAACGAAGGCGGTGCCGAAGGCCGCTACCGGGTGCTGAAGAACATCATGGGGCTGTGGCTGCTCCAGCGGGTGCTGAAAGAGCAGAACATCACCGACCTGCCCGCGCTTATCGCGGAAACCGAAACGCTGAAGGCCTGCACCTTCCTGATCAACCCGAACGACGATCGCTTTATCAACCCGGTGCACATGAGCGCCGAAATCCAGGCCGCCTGTTTTGAAGCGGGGCAGCCGGTACCTTCCCGCTCCGCCGAGCTGGCACGCTGCATTTTTGACAGTCTCGCCCTGCTGTATGCCGACATCCTGAGCGAGCTGGCTGACCTTCGCGGCAAACCGTTCACACAACTGCATATCGTGGGCGGCGGCTGCCAGAACCAGCTGCTGAACCAGCTCTGCGCGGATGCCTGCGGCATTACCGTGGTGGCAGGTCCGATTGAAGCCTCCACGCTCGGCAATATCGGCATTCAGCTGATGACCCTGGACGAACTTTCAAACGTCGACGATTTCCGTTCGGTGGTGACGGCGAATAACAGCCTGACCACCTTCACCCCCCATCCCTGCCATGAAATTGCCCGCTACCGGGCGCAGTTTCAGCAAAAACGACTGACTAAGGAGCTTTGCGCATGACCACTCAACTTGAACAAGCCTGGGACCTGGCTAAACAGCGTTTCGCCGCCGTCGGCGTGGATGTCGAAGAGGCGCTGCGCCAGCTCGACCGTCTGCCCGTCTCCATGCACTGCTGGCAGGGTGATGACGTCGCCGGTTTCGAGAACCCGGGCGGTTCCCTGACGGGGGGTATTCAGGCCACGGGTAACTACCCGGGCAAAGCGCGCAACGCCACCGAACTGCGTGCGGATCTGGAGCTGGCGCTGAGCCTGATCCCCGGGCCAAAGCGCCTGAACCTGCACGCCATTTATCTCGAATCCGACGAGCCGGTCGCGCGTAACGAAATCAAACCGGAACACTTTAAGAACTGGGTGGAGTGGGCGAAGGCCAACCGGCTGGGTCTGGATTTTAACCCGTCCTGCTTCTCGCACCCGCTGAGCGCGGACGGGTTTACCCTTGCGCACGCCAACGACGAAATCCGCCAGTTCTGGATCGACCATGTCAAAGCCAGCCGCCGGGTCTCGGCGTATTTCGGCGAGCAGCTTGGCACGCCATCGGTAATGAATATCTGGATCCCGGACGGCATGAAAGACATCACCGTAGACCGACTGGCCCCGCGTCAGCGTCTGCTGGCCGCGCTGGATGAAGCTATCAGCGAAAAACTGGACCCGGCGCACCACATCGACGCCGTCGAAAGCAAGCTGTTCGGCATTGGCGCAGAGAGCTACACCGTGGGCTCAAACGAGTTCTACATGGGTTACGCCACCAGCCGCCAGACCGCGCTGTGCCTGGATGCCGGCCATTTCCACCCAACCGAGGTGATCTCCGACAAAATCTCCGCCGCCATGCTCTACGTGCCGCGTCTGCTGCTGCACGTCAGCCGCCCGGTTCGCTGGGACAGCGACCACGTGGTGCTGCTGGATGACGAAACCCAGGCCATTGCCAGCGAAATCATCCGCCACGACCTCTTTGAACGCGTACACATTGGCCTCGACTTCTTCGACGCCTCCATCAACCGCATCGCGGCGTGGGTTATCGGCACCCGCAACATGAAGAAAGCCCTGCTGCGCGCGCTGCTGGAGCCTGTCGCCGCCCTGAAACAGCTGGAAGAAAACGGCGACTACACCGCGCGCCTGGCGCTGCTGGAAGAGCAGAAATCCCTGCCGTGGCAGGCGGTGTGGGAGATGTACTGCCAGCGTCACGATGCGCCTGCGGGCAGCCAGTGGCTGGACAACGTGCGGGCATATGAGGAAGACGTGTTGAGTCAGCGCGGGTAACTGCCCCCTCACCCCTGCCCTCTCCCCAAAGGGGAGAGGGAGCAAACCATCCCCTCTCCCCTTTGGGGAGAGGGTTAGGGTGAGGGGTTCAACCTCACCGCGATAACTGGAAATGAAAACTATGCAGACCATCACCACTTCCTGGTTCGTCCAGGGCATGATCAAAGCCACCTCTGACGCCTGGCTCAAAGGCTGGGATGAGCGCAACGGCGGCAACCTGACGCTACGCCTGGACGACGCGGATATCGAGCCATTTGCCGCCGATTTCCACCAGAAGCCGCGCTATATCGCCCTGAGCCAGCCGATGCCGCTGCTCGCCAACACGCCGTTTATCGTCACCGGTTCCGGGAAGTTCTTCCGCAACGTCCAGCTCGACCCGCAGGCCAACCTTGGCGTGGTGAAAGTGGACAGCGACGGTGCGGGCTACCACATTCTCTGGGGTCTGACGGACGACGCGGTACCGACATCCGAACTCCCAGCACACTTCCTCTCCCACTGCGAGCGCATCAAGGCGACCAATGGCAAGGACCGCGTAATCATGCACTGCCACGCCACCAACCTGATCGCCCTGACCTACGTGCTGGAAAATAATTCTGATTTCTTCACCCGCAAACTGTGGGAAGGCAGTACCGAGTGTCTGGTGGTGTTCCCGGACGGCGTCGGCATTCTGCCGTGGATGGTGCCGGGCACCGACGAAATCGGTCAGGCAACCGCAACGGACATGCAGAAGCACTCACTGGTGCTGTGGCCGTTCCACGGCGTCTTCGGCAGCGGCCCGACGCTGGATGAAACCTTCGGCCTGATCGACACCGCCGAGAAATCCGCGGAAGTGCTGGTGAAGGTCTATTCCATGGGCGGCATGAAGCAGACCATCACCCGGGGAGAGCTGATCGCCCTGGGCAAACGCTTTGGCGTCACCCCCATGCAGTCGGCGTTAGATCTGTACCAATAACAACATCGCGCCCCGCTCATTGAGACGGGGCGAAAACCACCTGCAATCCCTACAACTAACTCAAGTCAGTGGAGTAAAAGCAATGAAAATAAAAGCAAGCTTGATCCTCACCGTTGCCGCTCTGGCGTTGTCCGGTTCCGCTTTAGCAGAAGTGAAAATCGCCCTGGTGGCGAAGTCCTTAGGAAATGGATTCTTCGAGGCAGCGAACGTCGGCGCGCAGGAGGCGGCCAAAGAGTTAGGCGATGTGAAAGTGATTTATACCGGCCCGACCACCACCACGGCGGAAGCGCAGATCGAGGTGCTGAACGGGTTGATCGCCCAGGGCGTGGATGCGATCGCGATTTCCGCGAACGATCCGGACGCCGTCGTGCCGGTGCTGAAAAAAGCGATGCAGCGCGGCATTAAGGTTGTGTCGTGGGACTCCGGGGTGGCGAAAGCCGGACGCCAGATCCACCTCAACCCGTCCAATAATGCCCTGATTGGCGAAACCAACGTGAAGCTCGCCGCCGACGCGCTGAAAGCGCTGAACGTGGAGAAGGGCGACGTGGCGGTGCTGAGCGCCACGCCAACCTCCACCAACCAGAATACATGGATTGCGGAGATGAAAAAGGTGCTGCCGAAGTACCCGTCCGTCAATCTGGTGACCGTGGCCTACGGAGACGATCTCTCTGACAAAAGCTACCGCGAAGCGGTCGGCTTGCTGAAAACCTACCCCGAACTGAAAGTGATTGTTTCGCCATCGTCCGTGGGCATCGTGGCCGCTGCGCAGGCGGTGAAGGACCAGGGCAAGATTGGCAAAGTGTACGTCACCGGTTTAGGCCTGCCGTCCGAGATGGCGGGCGCGGTGAAGTCCGGCGCGAGCAAGAGCTTTGCCATCTGGAACCCGATTGACCTCGGCTATGCGGCAACCTACCTGGCGGATGACCTGGTGAAAGGCACGGCCACGAAAGGTGAGGCCAGCATGGGCAGACTGGGCAAAGTGAAGCTGGATGCTGACGGCAACGGCGCGATGGCCGAGCCGTTCGTCTACGATGCCAGCAATATTGATAAGTTCTCGAAAATCTTTTGATGCAATTTGTAGGCCGGATAAGCGTAGCGCCATCCGGCAAAAGGCGGGTGGCGCTGCCGCTTACCCGCCCTACAAATTCCTCTGTCCAGGAGAACTATCATGACCCCATTGCTACAGCTTTCTGGCATCACCAAGGTGTTCCCCGGCGTGCGTGCTCTTGAGAACGTGCAGCTTGCGCTGTGGCCCGGCAAAGTGACCGCCCTGATAGGCGAAAACGGCGCGGGCAAGTCGACGCTGGTCAAAGTGATGACCGGCATTTACCAGCCCGACGAGGGCGAAATTCTCTATAAAGCGATCCCCGTTCATCTCCCGACGCCGGAGTCGGCGCATAAAATGGGCATCACCGCCATTCACCAGGAAACCGTGCTGTTTGATGAACTCTCGGTCACCGAGAATATTTTTGTCGGTCAGTACCTTCACAAAGGCTTCCTGAAAAAGCTCGACTGGCCGGAAATGCACCGCCGGGCGCAGGCGATCCTCACGCGGCTGGAAGTGCAAATCGACCCGCGCGCGACGCTGAAAACCCTGAGCATCGCCCAGCGTCACATGGTGGCGATTGCCCGCGCGCTGTCGTTTGAGGCGCAGGTGGTGATCCTCGATGAACCCACGGCGGCGCTGTCGCAGCATGAAATCCTCGAGTTTTACCAGATTGTGGAGCGCTTAAAGCAGGAGGGCAAAGCCATCCTGTTTATTTCCCACAAGTTCGACGAGATTTTTGAGCTGGCCGATCACTACACTATTTTGCGCGACGGCGCGTTCGTCGGCGCAGGTGCAATAAATGAGATCACCGAGGAGCGCATGGTGTCGATGATGGTCGGGCGCGCCATTACCCAAACTTTCCCTAAAATCGACTGCGAAAAAGGCGAGACGGTGCTGGAGGTGAAAAACCTCTGCCATCCGACCGAGTTTGCGCATATCTCGTTCTCCCTGCGTAAAGGGGAAATCCTCGGCTTTTACGGGCTAGTGGGGGCCGGGCGTACCGAGCTGATGCAGGCGCTTTCCGGCGTCACGCGGCCATCGTCCGGGGAAATTATCCTCAACGGACAGCCCCGGCGCTTCCGCCAGCCTGCGGATGCGATCAAAGCCGGTATCGTCTGCGTGCCGGAAGAAAGACAGAAACAGGGGGCGATTATCGCCCTGCCGATTGCCCAGAACATCAGCCTGCCTCAGCTCAGCAAGCTCAATCCGAACGGTGTGCTGCATGACGACCGTGAATGGAAGCTGGCGGACGAGTACGCCAAACGCCTGCAAGTGAAAGCCTTCAGCTGGAAGCAGGCGGTGGAGACCCTCTCTGGCGGCAACCAGCAAAAGGTCGTGATCGGCAAATGGCTGGCGACGCACCCTGACGTGATTATCCTCGATGAGCCGACAAAAGGCATCGATATCGGCTCAAAAGCAGCCGTGCATCAATTTATGTCCGAGCTGGTCAGTCAGGGGCTGGCGGTAATCATGGTCTCGTCCGAACTGCCGGAAGTGATGGGCATGGCGGATCGCATTATCGTCATGCACGAGGGGCTGATGGTGGCCGAGTACCAGGCGGGAGACGCGACGGCGGAAACCATCGTCAGCGCCGCCAGCGGTGCAAAACAGGAGGCGGCATAATGCTTAGCTCACTCTTAAAACACCGCGAAGCCCTGCTGGGCGCGGTGATTATCCTGATGATCGTCGCCATTGGCAGCCGCGTGCCATCGTTTATCGCGCCGGGCAACCTGGTGGAGATGTTTAACGACACCGCCATTCTGATCGTCCTCGCGCTCGGGCAGATGATGGTGCTGCTCACGAAAGGCATCGACCTGTCGATGGCGGCCAATCTGGCCCTGACCGGGATGATTGTCGCCCTGATTAATTTCCATTACCCGGACGTGCCCGTCTGGGCGCTGCTGATCCTTGCCAGCGTGCTTGGGCTGCTGATGGGCGCGATAAACGGCCTGCTGGTGTGGAAGCTGGGCATTCCGGCGATTGTGGTAACGCTCGGTACTATGAGCATCTACCGTGGAATGATCTTTTTGCTCTCCGGCGGCGGCTGGGTGAACTCAAACCAGATGGGTACAGATTTCCTCGGCCTGCCACGTGCGTCAGTGCTGGGCTTGCCGGTGCTGAGCTGGTGCGCCATCGCCGCGCTGCTGCTGGTGGGCTACTTCCTGCGCTACAGCCGCACCGGACGAGCGCTCTACACCGCAGGCGGTAATGCCACGGCAGCGTACTACACCGGGATCAACGCCGGAAAAATGCAGTTCATTAGTTTCTGCCTTTCCGGTCTGCTGGCCGGGTTCTGCGGCTACCTGTGGATATCGCGCTTTGCCGTTGCGTATGTTGACGTCGCTAACGGTTTTGAATTGCAGGTGGTGGCAGCCTGTGTGATTGGGGGGATCAGCACCATGGGCGGCACCGGGCGCGTGCTCGGCTGTCTGTTTGGCGCACTGTTCCTCGGGGTGATTAACAACGCCCTGCCGGTGATCGGCGTCTCACCGTTCTGGCAGATGGCGATTTCCGGCACGGTAATTGTGATAGCGGTGCTGCTGAACGAGCGCGGCAATAAACGTAAAGGCCGATTGATACTGCGCGATGCGGCGCTGGCACGTCAGAAACTGGCGGTGAAATCATGAGCAAAATGATGACATCTGAAGCAATCAAACCCACTTCTGCGCCGGGCATCTTCCAGCGTCTGCTGTGCTGGGAGGGGTTCCTGCTGGCGGTGACGCTGGCGGTGTTTGTGGTGAACGCGCTCGCCTCACCCTACTTCCTCAATATCTGGAACCTCTCCGACGCGACGTTCAACTTCACCGAAAAAGCGATCATCGTGTTGCCGATGGCGATGCTGATTATCGCCAGGGAAATTGACCTGTCGGTAGCCTCCACCATCGCGCTCAGCTCCACGGTGATGGGCTTTTGCGCGGCGGCGGGCGTCGATACGCCGCTGCTGGTTTGCGTCGGATTAGGCGTCGGGCTACTGTGCGGGCTGTTCAACGGCATTCTGGTGACGCGCTTTAACCTGTCGTCCATCGTCATCACCATCGGCACCATGAGCCTGTACCGCGGGATCACCTACATTCTGCTCGGGGACCAGGCGCTGAACAGCTATCCGGAGAGCTTCGCCTGGTTCGGCCAGGGCTACGTCTGGGGCGCGCTGTCGTTTGAGTTCGCGCTGTTTATCGTGCTGGCCGCTCTGTTTGCCTTTGTGCTGCACCGCACCAACTTTGGCCGCCGCACCTACGCCATCGGCAATAACCCGACCGGCGCGTGGTACTCCGGCATCAACGTGAAGCGCCACAACCTGATCCTCTTCGCGCTGGTTGGGCTGATGTCCGGCCTGGCGTCGGTGCTGCTTACCTCGCGTCTGGGCAGCACCCGGCCGACCATCGCGATGGGCTGGGAGCTGGCGGTGGTGACGATGGCGGTGCTCGGCGGCGTCAATATTCTCGGTGGGTCCGGCAGCATGGTGGGCGTGATTATCGCCGCCTTTCTGATGGGGCTGGTGACCTTCGGCCTGAGCCTGCTCAACGTGCCCGGCATTGTGATGTCGGTGATTATCGGCGCGATGCTAATCGTGGTGATTTCGCTGCCGATTATTACCCGCCGGATGATGCAGCGAAGACGGAATTAAATTGCCCCTCACCCCTGCCCTCTCCCCTGAGGGGAGAGGGTGAAAAGCCGCACCGAGCAGTCCCCTCTCCCCTCCGGGGA